>CAISZN010000622.1 GCA_903889985.1 uncultured Hyphomicrobiales bacterium
CAGCATGGTCGCGCGATTGGCTGCCCGGCTGTCGAGCGAGGGCGGCCCGGTCGAGAGCTGGGCGCAGCTGATCCGCGCCTATACGGTGTTGCATGAAGCCGACAAGGCCCGCGAAACGCTCGCCACTGGCCGGAAAGCCTTCACTGGCGATCCCGAAGCCCTAAGTAAGCTCGATACGCTGGCGCGTGAACTCGGACTTGGCGGATGACACAACTGGAGGCTGACCGATGACCCGCAAGGGCCGCCGCATGACCCTGATCGTGGGAGCCCTCGCGGTGCTTGGCATCGCGGCAGGTCTCGTCCTCGTCGCCATGAAAGACAATATCGTGTTCTTCTACGGTCCGAGCGAAGTCGCCGAGAAGGGTGTTGCACCGGGATCGCGGTTACGCATCGGTGGGCTCGTGAAGGACGGCTCGGTCCTTCGCGGGAACGACCAGTCGATGAGCTTTGTGATCACTGACACGAAGAAGGAAGTGCGCGTCTCCTACACAGGACAAGCGCCGGAACTCTTCCGCGAAGGTCAGGGCGTGGTCGCGGAAGGCGTCATGGCTGGTCCCATGGAACTGCGCGCCGACTACGTGCTGGCCAAGCACGATGAAAAATACATGCCGCGCGATGTCGCGGATGCCCTGAAAAAGCAGGGGGTATGGAACGAAGGCCAGCCGGGCGCATCCGCGCCGGCCAAACCCTGAGGGATAGCGAATGGTCGTCGAGATCGGACATTACGCGCTGGTTCTCGCTCTCTCGCTGGCGCTGATCCAGGCGGTGCTGCCGCTCTGGGGTGTCTGGCGCAGGGACGGCGCCCTTATGGCAACCGCAGCACCTGTCGCGGTGATGCAGTTCGTCTTCATCGCGGTTTCTTTCGCGGCTTTGACCAATGCCCATCTCGCGTCGGATTTCTCGCTCATCAACGTGGTCGAGAACTCGCACTCTGCGAAACCGCTCATCTATAAAATTTCCGGCGTATGGGGAAACCACGAAGGCTCGATGCTGCTTTGGGTGCTGATCCTCGGGCTCTTTGGTGCCCTTGTTGCCCTCTTCTCGAAAGAGATGCCGGCAGACCTGCGGGCTTCGGTGCTGTCCGTGCAGGCCTGGATCGGGGTGGCATTCCTGCTTTTCATCCTGCTCACGTCGAATCCCTTCGCGCGGCTGATGCCCGCACCTGCAGAGGGGAATGACCTCAATCCGATCCTGCAGGATCCGGGACTGGCGATCCATCCACCGCTCCTCTATCTCGGCTATGTCGGCTTCTCGATCACCTTCTCGTTCGCGGCTGCGGCACTGATCTGCGGGCGCATCGATGCGGTCTGGGCGCGCTTTGTGCGGCCGTGGACTTTGGTCGCGTGGATTTTCCTGACCCTTGGAATCGCGATGGGCTCCTATTGGGCCTATTACACGCTCGGCTGGGGCGGCTTCTGGTTCTGGGACCCGGTCGAAAACGCATCCCTGATGCCCTGGCTTGCAGGAACCGCCCTGCTGCACTGTGCAGCGGTGATGGAAAAGCGCGATGCCCTGAAGGTCTGGACGCTGTTTCTTGCCATCCTCGCCTTCTCGCTCTCGCTGCTGGGAACCTTCCTTGTCCGCTCGGGTGTGCTGACGTCGGTCCATGCCTTCGCCAATGACCCCAAGCGTGGCGTTTTCATTCTCGGCATTCTGGTGCTCTTCATCGGCGGTTCGCTGACGCTCTTTGCCGCGCGGGCCTCGGCCCTGAAGCCCGGCGGCATCTTTGCGCCGGTCTCGCGCGAGGGCGCGCTGGTGGTGAACAACCTGCTGCTCACCACGAGCTGCGCGACGGTCTTCATCGGAACGCTCTATCCGCTCGGGCTCGAGACGCTGACCGGTGAAAAGATTTCGGTGGGAGCGCCCTTCTTCAATCTCACCTTCGGGCCGATCTTCATCCCGCTCCTGCTCGTGATGCCGCTCGGGCAATTGCTGGCGTGGAAGCGTGGCGATCTTCTGGGGGCGGCGCAGAGGCTGACGCTGGCAGCCGCGATTGGCTTTCTCACCGCGCTGGCCTGCGCTGTGGCACAGGGCGGGCCTGCATTTTCGCTCGTGGGCGTTGGCATCGCGGCCTATCTCATCATCGGGTCCTTCGTGGAGGTCTTCGGCCGCGTGGTGGTGAAGGGCGCCTCCCCCTCGGTCTGGTTCTCGCGGGCCATCGGCCTGCCGCGTTCAGCCTGGGGAACGGCACTTGCCCATGCCGGTCTTGGCGTCACCCTCTTTGGACTTGCTGCAACCGGCTGGGGCGTCGAGAAGGTCGCTGCGATCCGGGCCGGCGAAACCATGGAGATCGGGCCCTACCAGCTCGCCTTCGAAAAAGTCGAGAGGCGGCAAGGCCCGAATTTCGAAGCGACCATCATCGAGACTGCCATTCGTGATGGCGGCCGTGTGGTCGCACGGATTGAACCGGAGCGGCGCTTCTACAAGACCCGGCAGATGCCAACCAGCGAGGCGGGCATCAGCACGCTTTGGCTCGGTCAGGTCTATGTGAGCCTGTCGGACACCAATCCGGATGGCTCCATTGATGCCCGGCTCTACTGGAAGCCCTTTGTCGTCCTCATCTGGATCGGCGCAGTGATCATGTCGCTGGGAGGGCTGGCATCTCTTTCCGATCGGCGGTTGCGGATTGGCGTGGCCTCCAGGGCCCGCCGGCGCGAGGCCGTCCCATCTGCCACGCCGGCGGAGTGAGGCAGATGGCAAAGCTCCGGTCCCTGGCTCTGGCCCTTGCCTTCACCCTGTCGGCCCTGCCCGCCTTTGCGGTCGAGCCCGGCGAGGCCCTGCCCGACCCGGTTCAGGAAGGCCGGGCGCGCTCGATCTCGGCCGAGCTGCGGTGCCTCGTCTGCCAGAACCAGTCCATCGACGATTCCCATGCGGACCTGGCCAAGGACCTGCGGCTGCTGGTGCGCGAGCGGATCAAATCCGGCGATAGCGACGATCAGGTCAGGGATTTTCTGGTGGCTCGATATGGGGATTTTATCCTTCTCAAGCCACCGCTGAAAATCGGCACCGTGCTGCTCTGGGGCGGGCCCTTTGGATTGTTGATCGTGGGCGCCGGAATGCTTCTGGCCCTGGCCCGCAAGCGCCCAGCCTTGGCTCCGGTGGCAGACCTGAGCGCTGAAGAGCGCGAAGCCCTCGCCCGGATCACTGGCGAGCCCAAAGCAGGTAGCGGCGCCTAAAACAGAAAAAATACTTTTTTAGAAAATAGTCCTTGACAGCGTACCGCTGGTCCGGGTATAAAAGCGCACGTTCCCGAATTGCGGAACTTGAGCGGGCCCTTCGGGGCCCGTTTGCTTTTTGGGGCAGGAGGGCCCCACCCTCCCCCTTGC
>CAISZN010000623.1 GCA_903889985.1 uncultured Hyphomicrobiales bacterium
GTTGAGCTTGAGCATGTCACGCGCCATGAGCGCGAAGACGATGTTGGTGGCGCCTGCGCGCGTGCCACCGAGTTGAACCGGACGCGGTTGCCGGTTCACATCGTCGAGGGTCTTCACCGGCTGGATGTCGGAGAGCACCATCAGATAGGCGTCGTCCTTGTAGGACGAGAGGCTGCCAAGCCAGGTGATGTCGAGCGGATCGAACTGGGCGTTTTTCTCCCCGGCAAGTGCCAGCTGCGGCAGGGCGCGGTTGAAGGCGGCGATCACGGTGCCATCGCGCGTCACGGTGTGTGCGAGGCGGTTGCCAAGGCCAAGGCCTCCGGCCACCGGATCATTCTGCACGACCACGGCCGGATGGCCTTCGATGAAGCGGCCAAGATGGCGTGCCACCACGCGCCCGGCGATGTCGTAATAGCCGCCGGGGCTCGAACCCACGATGATGGTGATCGTCTTGCCCGCGTAGAAACCGGCTTGCGCCCACGCGCAAGCCGCAGGGCCGACTGCCAGCAGGGCTCCCAGAAATGTCGCAAACATGTGCGCCCGGGCCATGGTTTCCTCCGTGTCTGCGCGGCATTGTGCCTGTCTGCGCAGCGCAGTGCAATTCAACAGAAAAAGGCCGCAGCCCGATGGGTGCTGCGGCCTCGGTCTTTTCATCCAGAATCGGATCACGCGAGATATTCAACCTTGCCGTTGTTGAGATCGTAGCGTGCGGCGACGACCTTCACCTTGCCCGCCTTGACGAGGTCGGCAACGATCTTGCTCTGCGTGGCGACCTTCAATGCTGTGCGCTTTGCGCTCTCGCGCACGGCATTGTCGACATAGTCACCGGGCTTGCCGAAGACGGCCTTTGCCGCCGGAACGATGGCCTGTGCCATGGGGCCGATCGAGCCCGGGAACTTCGCCTTTTTCGCAACGATGTCGCAGGCCGCGACGACCGCGCCACAGTTCTCATGGCCCATGACAACGATCAGCGGAACGCCGAGAACGGCTGCGCCATATTCGATCGTGCCCATGGTTGCCGTATCGACCATGTTGCCGGCATTGCGCGCGACAAAGAGTTCGCCCACGCCCAGGCCGCCAAACAGGAGTTCCGGCGGAACACGGCTGTCCGAGCAGGTGACGATGGTCGCCCAAGGCGCCTGAGACTTAGAGACAGATTCGCGTGCCTTGGTCAGATCAGCTTCGCAGAGCTGTGGCGCTGCCAGATAGCGCTCGTTCCCCGACTTGAGTTTTGTCAGGGCTTCGTCAGACGTAACATGAGTCGTGGGTCCACCCGCCGCAAAGGCAAACGAAGGTGCTGCCACGGCGCTGGCCAGTCCAGCGCCCATCAACCCCAGGAAACGACGACGCCCCATGGCGCGATCACAAATTTCACACATATGCCCCCCCAGCATTCGGCGCGGAATGCGCTCAACGTGGGCATTCTACCGTTACATTGAGCTGTGGGAATATAACATTTCTCCCATCTCAGGCGGCGTCCCGAGCGGTTCAGGGGGCGAGCCAAGTCCCTGCGGGATTGGAAGAATGCTCTGGCTGGAACCCAGAAATACGCAGGCAGTGGAGACCGCCCGCCAGAGGCGGGCGGCTCGCATCCTGCTCCGGACGCCAGATCAAGCTGGCAGGGGGAGCCTAATCAATGTCGAGAGGCCCGGTCGGACGATGGTCAACATCGGCCGTTTTGATCTCCCCGATCAGACAGTGCAATGTCACGATCTAACCAGAGGCTTGCGAAGATA
>CAISZN010000624.1 GCA_903889985.1 uncultured Hyphomicrobiales bacterium
ATGCTCTAGTCTTTGGAGAACTCCAATGTTCTTGAGACTCATCCTAGGTTGGATGATAGCAGCTTGCAGCTCCATAACTGGGTATGCCGCGGATTTTTATAACGGCAAGGTTATAACCATTGTCGTCGGCTTCACCCCCGGCGGTACCTATGATCAGATTGCACGCTTCTACGCGCGTAATCTTCCGCGGTTCTTGCCTGGCCATCCAACGGTCGTCGTGCAGAATATGCCAGGGGCCGGCTCGCTCGTGGCAACAGCCCATCTTGCAAATGCGGCTGCACGTGATGGGAGCGTTCTCGGCATCATCGGCGGCGGTAGTGCTCTCGAGCCACTGCTAGGTAATCAGCAAGCTCGATATGATGCGCGCAATTTTGGCTGGATCGGGGGCAAGTCCGGCGATCACTTCATGTGTACGATTTCAAGCCGCAGCCCTGCGAAAACGATCGATGATGCCAAGGTGCGCGAGATCATTGTTGGCTCTACCGGGCCCGGATCGCGCACCATGTCATTTCCAATAGCCTTGAATCAGCTTCTGGGGACGAAGTTCAAGGTTGTCACCGGGTATCCCGGAGGCAATGAAGTCTCGATGGCCCTCGAGAAGGGAGAGGTCGAAGGCTATTGCGGCTGGGCAATCTCTTCCATCAGGCAGAGATCGCCGCAATGGATCACAGAAGGAAGGATCCGCTTCCTCACACAGTTTGCTCTCTCGAAACACAAGGATTTTCCAGACCTCCCGCTTGCAATGGACCTTCCTCCAACTGAAGCGGGACGTCGGGCAGTTGAGTTCATAAGTGCCGACAGTGTCAACGCCTGGCCGCTCATTACACCACCTGGCCTACCAGCAGACCGCATTTCAATTTTGCGGAGTGCGTTCGATGCAATGTTGAGAGACCCATTAGTCATAGCTGAAGGGGAGAAGGAGGGACTAGACATTGACCCAATTTCCGGCGGTGAACTCGAGAAAGTAATCAATCATCTCTACACGACACCAAAGGATGTTCTATCGATCGTGCAGGAACTCTCGAAGGCCCGATAAGGACCCTTCTCCTCCACCCTGTTCATTCATGACGCCTTATCAGCCACCCATCCGTGGATTCTCGGGAACCTAGCCCCTAGACTGGCGGAGAGTGTCAATCATGGACGTGAAGAACCGTTACATATTTGCCTGAATGCTTGGTGAAAAACTGCGTGTCGATGACGCATTATCAGGACATCAAGCCTACCAGCCCCCTCAGACAAGCGGGCCCGGTGCTTGCCGATAACGATGAATGATCGCTTCAGCAACGAAATAGGCTTGTGCCTGAATCGTCAGGGTTGAATTGTAGCCACTCATAGTAGGGAAGGTCGAAGAGCCCACAATGAACAAGTTCGGCGTATCCCACGACTGGCAATATTTGTTGACTACGGAGTTATGCGGCTCAGTCCCCATGCGCGTACCACCCGTATGATGTCCACCCGGTGTCCCGGGCGCGGTTCGCTGCGCCAGCCAGACATGTTTGGCATTCATCGCTCGGCCAATATCAAAAAGCTTTGCGGTCAGGAACTCGACGCTCTTTAATTCATTCGGTCGACGCCAATCATAGGTCAGCCGCGGGGCAGGCAACCCAAATTTGTCCCGCACGTCTGGATCCAGATCGATGGTTTGGTTCCGGTACGGCAGGTCCTCTATCTGGAGGCCGATGGACAGGTGGCTTGCGTAGTATTTGCTGTAGAAATCCATATAGGCCTGCCCCCACCGAGGCACGCCGGGCGGTGGGACCATGTTGATCGCAGCACCAATCGGACCACCCTGCTGACCGGCAGTACCGACCGAGATCTGACCACCTCGGATAAAGCCAAGATCCTTATGGTCGAAATTGTCAGCATTCCAATTGTCGATCGATTGCTTCTGGGCGTTCGGCCCCATGTAGACATTGACCTTGCGGTCATCGAACGCGGCAAATACCGACGGGCGGATATGCGTCATCAGCCCTGTCCCGAGTAAACCGCTCGAATTTGCAAGGCCATTCCGAAACTTATCCGTCTTTGACAACATGAGAAGACGAACGCTGTCGTAGATAAAGGGTGCAATAATAATGATCTCAGCCTCGATCGAATTATCTGACCGATCTGGACCGTAGTAGCTCACACCCGTAGCCTTGCCATTGATGTCGGAATTGATGCGATGACACATAGCGCCGGTAATCAGCGTGAAATTTTGCGTAGCATCAGCCTCGGGCAACTTGTTGACAAGCGTGCTCGATTTGGCTCCCCACTGGCAACCAAACGTCTGACAGAACCCACAATATGTGCAGCCAGGCCGACCCTTGTATTCTTCCGAGAGGATCGCCTTCGGTGAAACAAAGGGGTG
>CAISZN010000625.1 GCA_903889985.1 uncultured Hyphomicrobiales bacterium
ATCCAACCACGATCCACGACGACCACAGCGCGTGTGCCAGTCTGCTTATTGGCGGGGACGTATTCGACGCCGTTAACAATGATGCTTTCCATTTCACTTCTCCTCGTTGGTTGTTTCAATCAGTGCGCGGATTGCGGCGGCGATAGTGCCGGGTTCAAGATCGCCATCGTCCTGTGACCTATAGGCCCGCATGTAAGCTTCGTCCGCCACCTGTGCGGCCTGTTCCAGTGCTGCGCGGCGGGCGGATGCAACTGCCTCTGCTTGTTCCGGTGCTGTCAGGCACCCAATGCACTTTTCCCGATTAGCAATAAGCTCATCCCGTTCCGCTGCGAGGGCAAGGAGAAGCTCTGCTGCGACTTCTTCGGATAAAGTTCCGTTGAACGAGAGTGAACCTTCGAAAGCCTCCACGGCCGTAGTGCTGGTGTCGGGGGTCATCATGCACCTCAATAACAATCCGATGGGGCGGCCCGTGAGCCGCCCGGTCTGATGGTCACTGGGCGGCCTGCTGCGCGGCCACAACCTCTTCCATGGCGCGATCCATCGCTTCTAGGATCGGCGTCATTGGCACCTCGCCGCCGTTCGCTATATCTGCGCTGGCAAGGTCATTTGCATTGGCCGCAGGCATGTCGAGCAAGACGCGGCGGATCATGTCCGCGCGGCGGTAGTCAGCGCCAGTCAGGCGATGGCGTCCCTGCGTCACAAACATCGTTTCAAGGACGACATTGAAAGAGATTGCTCCGACGTGGAACTGAACCTTCTCTGCGTCTTCCGCCATATCGACGGCTTTCATGGCCTGCTGAAGATTACTCATGGTGTGCCCTCTATGGTTGATGGTGATTAGGCGGCGCGCTCGCCAAGGATCATGGTCGGCTTCACGGTTGCACGGATCGACGTGCTTTCCTTCTCGTAAGGCGAGAGACCATCGCCCAGGAGATTGCGCAGGGCCTTTGTGTCGAGACGCTTCGACACGCTTTCGCTGATAGTGACGGTCCAGCGGTGGCCGATGAACGGCACGTCAGATGCGCGGGCCTTCAACTCGCCCTTGATCGCGTCTGCCTGCTCTTCGAGCGCGGCAATCTGCTGCTTCAGGTTGCCGTATTCGTCAGCAAGGTCGCTGCTGGCGCGGTTATGGAATGCGATGCTCATATTACTGCCTCCATTTTGGGTTGCGGTCATATCCAGTCGTGTCGCCGTGCGGGCGCTCGTCGTCCTCTGCCTTGGGCTCCGGGCGTGACACGCCAAGCCAGATCACAAGGGCAGCGATGGCAATCAGAGCGAAGGTGAGCCATTCGCGGCCAGCGGGCATCGGCTGCACTTCGGCGGCGAATGCGCGGTCAGGCGCAAAAATGAGATAACCGGTGCCAAGAAACGCAGCGAGGCAAAAAGCCTCACATGCAGAACCTACCCAGCGGCGCAGTGAGCGGCGATCCTGCGCAATCGAAATTGCGTCGTGCATTACATTGTCGATCAACTGATCGTCATGGCCAGCAATGCGCAGCGCTTCCCGGATCGCAATCAGGTCGTCCAAATCGACAGACCCAAGAGCTTCAGCCATCACACGGGCTGCCTGAAACTTGCGAAATTCATGTTCATCTTCGCGCGTCATCGTGCGTCCTCCACGTTGATGGTCTTTGCGGCTTCGGCAGCGAGTGGCGTCAAAGCCTTGCGGGCCTTGTCGAGATAGATCGCTGCATCACGTAGGGCCTTGCGGTCGCGGCGGTCGTATTCAGCCCAGAGGGCCAGCGCCACACGATCCATTTCGCCAATCAGCTCTGCGGCGCGAAGTGATGCGGGCGTGGGCGCGTACTCAAAAATGAACATAGTTCACTCTCCCCTCGCAGCGGCTTCGATGGCTTGGCGGTGGTAATCTTCGGCGCGGGAAAAGCACCGCTGCTGGTAGGCGCGGTCGTCGTCTGAAAGATCGTGCGGAAAGCCCAAATCAACAGCCGCCTGCCATTCGAGGCGAGCAAGGGCTTCACGGTCCTGCGATTTGGTGAGATCGGCGAAGATGGGTGCGTAGGTCATCACCACGCTCCCTGCTGCTCGTAATCCTCAGCGCAGCAATCAGCGATGTAGTCGCGATGCTTGTCGAAAAGGCTGTTCAGGATCGGGTCGTCCCAGCGAACCGTCATGCGGATTTCGCGGTCGCCTTCGATGTCGAGAAGCGTCAGGGGAATGACAGAGCTGGCAAGCTCGATGTCAGTCGGGCCTGAAGGCTCGCCAGTGTC
>CAISZN010000626.1 GCA_903889985.1 uncultured Hyphomicrobiales bacterium
GGTCACTTCGGCCGCGAGCCGACGGCTGACGGCGGCTTCTCCTGGGAGAAGACCGACCTCGCCGCCCAGCTGAAGTCGCACTTCTCCTGATCGGACGGGCCCGGCGCGACATACGCCGGGCTCCTCTCCCTGCTGGCCTCGGAACCGAAGCCTTGAGCGATACGGAACACACCGGGCAGCGTGCGCGACCTGGCCTGCATGGCCGTCGCAAGGGCAAACCCCTTCGCCAGCACCAGACAGAGCTGATCGAACAGGAGCTGCCGCGTCTGGCGGCCCTTGGCGAGCAGGGTCTTGTCGACTGGCGCACCGCTTTCGATTTCACACCGCGCGCCCTGCGCATGGAAATCGGCTTTGGCGGTGGCGAGCATCTCATCGCGCAGGCCGCCGC
This sequence comes from uncultured Hyphomicrobiales bacterium, assembly GCA_903889985.1. Classification (GTDB taxonomy): domain Bacteria; phylum Pseudomonadota; class Alphaproteobacteria; order Rhizobiales; family Beijerinckiaceae; genus Terripilifer. The sequence goes on from CAISZN010000626.1 coordinate 389, forward strand.
CAATCGCGATGTTGCCTATATCGGCTGTGAGCCCTTCATCAACGGCGTGGCCAAGCTGCTCGCACGCATGGAGGAACTCGGCCTCAACAACATGCGCGTCCATCCGGGCGATGCGGTTGATGTGCTGCGTGCCCTGCCGGATGCCTGTGTCGAGCAGATCGACCTGCTCTATCCAGATCCCTGGCCCAAACGCCGTCAGCGCAAGCGCCGCTTCGTCTCAGAAGAGACCATGGCCGATCTGGCACGTGTGCTCATTCCTGGTGGTCGCTGGCGTTTTGCAACCGACATCGACGATTACGCAGGCTGGACTCTGGCGCGCGTGCTGCGCTCGCCGGACTTCACCTGGACGGCGCAAACCAGCAGCGACTGGGTGCAGCCTTGGCCGGGCTTCGTGCAGACGCGCTATGAAGCCAAGGCAGTGCTCGCCGGACGTCGCCCGGTCTATCTCACCTTCATTCGCAAGTGAGACTCACGCGCCTTCGGGCGCGTCTTCGCCATCTTCCGCCTGACCGTAGCGGTGCAGGTCAGCGCCATTCGCCTTCAGCCAGGCTTCTGCGCGGTCCGTATCGTCAGACAGCTTGCGCGTCAGCGCCCAGAAGCGTGGTGAATGATTGAGATGCATCAGGTGCGCGACTTCATGGGCCGCGAGATAGTCGAGCACGAAGGCCGGCGCCATGATGAGGCGCCACGAAAAATTCAGCACCTGCCCCATGGAACAGGAGCCCCAGCGGCTGGTCGTGTCGCGCACGGTGATGCGCTTCACGCTCTTGCCGATCTGTGCTGCATAACGATGCACGGCCGTCTCGAGTTCGCGGCGCGCTTCGCGTTTCAGAAAATCATGCAGACGGCGTGACAGATGCGGTTCTTCGCCACCCACAAACAGTGCTGGCATGACGTCGCCGGTCTCGATCACCGTGGTCCCCACGACGACAGGCAACCTCTGGCCAGGAATATGGACAATGCGATGCATCGATCCGCGATAGGGGATCTCTGAAGCATGGGCGAATGGCACGGGTTGCGGCAGGCGGCGCAGGCGTGCACCAATCCATGCGGCATGGCGTTCGGCGAATTCCTTCGCCGCAGCCATCGAGCCGCGCATGGGCATGGTGAGCACGACATCGCGGGTGGCTGAACGAACGCGCAGGGTGAAGCGCTGTGCACCTGAAACGCGCTTTAGCGCGATCCTGTACGCCTCGCCACCATGCGAGACTTCGAGATGTGAACCTGAACGGCCGCCCGGAGTGTCACGTCGGAAAAGTCGGAGCATGACGCTGGAGTCTACGCAACGTCATGCTGAGTCGCTACAGGAATTGCGCGCTGCGCACAGACGATCAACGGCTTGAGGCAAGCCTCACATTGCGCGCCGCGGGCTTCTTTGCGGTCGTGGCGATGGCGTCGATGTCAGCGATGAACTGGCAAATCCGCGGCGCAATTTCCTTGCGGTAACGCGAGCCATTGAACACGCCATAGTGACCAACCGAAGTCTGCAGATGATGCACCTTCATCTGCGGCGGAATGTTGATGCACAGTTCCTGCGCAGCAAGGGTCTGGCCGACACCGGAAATGTCGTCCTTCTCGCCTTCCACCGTCATGAGGCCGGTCTTGCGGATGGCTGTCAGGTCAACCAGTTCGCCGCGATGCTTCATCTCGCCCTTGGGCAGATAGTGCTGCACGAAAACGGTCTCGATGGTCTGCATGTAATAATCTGCATCGAGGTCCATGACAGCCATGTATTCGTCATAGAAGTCACGATGCTTCTCGGCGGAATCGCCGTCGCCCTCGACGAGATGGTTGAACATGTCCACGTGGGCATTCACATGGCGGTCGAGATTCATCGCCATGAATCCGGAGAGCTGCAGGAAGCCCGGATAGACTTCGCGGCCAACACC
>CAISZN010000627.1 GCA_903889985.1 uncultured Hyphomicrobiales bacterium
CCATTCGGATAGGCCTCGAGATAGGCGCGATAATCGTCTGACGAGTTGCCGCGCTCAGCCGAGTCCCACATCTTGTTTTCCTGAGCCAGGCGCTCGCTCGCCGGATTGGCGATCGGTGCTGCGCCCACGTCTGTGAGGGCGGCCACCTGCTGGCGCGGCGCTGCGACCGGATTGAGAATGAACTCACCGATAATGGAGGTATTCACCCAGGGCATCTGGCGCTGGCGGGTTTCTTCCCACACATCGGCCCGCACCCGGTTCATGACGGCGTCGATGGAGATGCCGGCTCCTCCATATGGCGCAAGAGCGCCTTGGTGAAGGGGCTGTTGTCCCCGGGCTTGCCATCGAGCGCCGTGCTGCGCGGATCCGTGGCGAAGGCGATCAGGGTTCCCTTGGCGAGATCCGTGTCAATGCGGCTCAGGCCACGTTCGGCCACTGCCGAGCGGTTTCGGGCGCCCCGCTGCAGTTCGGTGGTGAAGGGATTGTCCCGGCAGGCGTCGAGAATAACAACATTGACCCGATCCTCGCGACGCATCTGCTTGAGGACCAGTGACAGGCTGACCGCGTTCAGATCGAGGTCTGTCTGCGAATGCAGCGTGAGATCGGTCGGGATGAGGAAGTTTTCGTCCTCAACCGACACGCCATGGCCGGCGTAATAGACCATGGCTGCCTTTGATTCGGGCAGAGCAGAGGAGAACTGGGCGAGGGTGTTGCGCATCTCCAAAGTACCGAGGTCGTAGCCCTCGATGACCTCAAATCCGAGCCGCTTGAGCGCTGCCGAGACCGCCTTGGCGTCGGTTACCGGATTTTCGAGCGGCACCACAGACTTATAAGCGCTATTGCCGATCACAAGTGCGACCCGCTTCTCGACTTCGGCGAGAGCCGCCTGAACCGGAACCGCCACAACCAGCATTGCTCCCAAGATAATCTTCGCGGAGCACTTACGAAGTGAAAGCCATTCGATTCGCATTGTCGCCTCCCGGGCCATCGGGCCCACGTGACGTCTGAAATCTGTCCGAGGCAGGCAATTGCCCGCAGTCCTGACGATTGGGCTCACAATGGGCCTCAACCGGCTCAGTTGTCCAGAGATTGCAGCAATCCGTTCGGTGGTGGTGTGCTGTGGAGCACACATCAGACAGTCATGTTGAGATCCGGCTTGTGCGTCAGGGCACATGGCGTCTGGCACCCGTCGTGTAATAAGCTGTCATCTGCAACAGGGCGGATCCCACCATGAAGTTTCCACTCGCCATTATTGCCGCGGTTATAGGGCTTCTCACCGTCGCCAACCCAGGCGTCAGCCGGGCAGCTGGCTCTGACGTGGGATTTGTCTCCCTCGTGCGCGGGAAGCCTGTTCTGCAGGAGGGAACGAGCCAGCGCGGCCTGAAACTGATGCAGGGCCTGGCCCCGGGCTCTGTCCTCACTCTGGATGTGGCGGATGCCGTGGGCTTCTGCCACGAACCCGCCGCGACGTCCTATCGACTGGAGGGGGCGGGTTCCGTACGGATCGACCGGGAAGGGATCAAGGCGGAAACCGGTGCGCCGAAGATCCTCACGGTCGGACGATGCTCGACAACCGCCAACAGCAGTGAGACCGGGGGCGTCCTGCTGCGGGCGGTGAAGCCGTCCCGAACCCCTTGAGCCTGCGCTTGGCAAGAAAAAGCTCAGTGAACGCATCGGCTTCGCAGGCACCTTCCGGACTTCTGCGCAGGTCCATTCCGGTGCTGCTGGCGCTTGTTGTCACTGTCCTGTCGGGCTTCATCGGCTGGTTCAGTGACTACAACGGAGCCATGCCGGCGCTGTCGGGCCCGAATGCCTTGTTCTATGACATGGCAGTCGCAGCGCTTGGCGACGATGGCCTTCGCAACCCCTGGCCGCGGACGCTCGTGCTCCTTCTTGACGAGGAAAGCCTTGATCGGGAGCCATGGTCCAGGACACCCCGCGCCCTGCACCAGCCGCATCTTGGCCGGCTGACCCGGCGGCTCATTGACATGGGGGCCCGCAAGGTCGGTTTTGACCTTGTCGTCGCCATGGACCCGATGCAGCTCGCCATACCTGGCGCAAATCTGAAGGATTACGACGCGCCATTGCGCCAGGTTCTGGAGGATTATCCCACCCGCATCGTCCTGGGTTCCTATCCGACCGTCGGGCCTGCCGACATCTACGTGGACCGTCTTGGCCCTGCTGGCGTCGGGGTTGTCGATCTGCAGGCTGAGTCGGACGGCATCATCCGCTCGGTTGCGACGCGCGTTCGCGTTCCAGGTGGCGGCATCGCGCCAGCCTTTGCTGAGCTCGTGGCGGCGCCGCCGGAAGGAGACGTTTCTATCCGGCCCCAATCCCGTGTCCTGCTGTTTCCGCCAGCTCCACTGACGCGGATGCCAAGCCTCAACGTGGCGACCTTCGAACGCTGTTCTGAAACAGCAGAGGGACGCCGCGTTCTTGAGCAAGCCGTGCGTGGACGCAATATTCTCATTGGCGCTGCTGTCGCTGGTGAAGACGTGCGGCGCGGGCCGGATCGCTTCATGACAGCGCCCCCGGCTGATCCTCCTGCAAATGAATGCCGCGCCACGACGATCACGCCGGCTTCAGGGGGGCGCAATATTGTACCGGGAGTCATCGTGCAGGCGGCAGCTGTCGAGAACGCCATGGCCGAGCGGACTCCCGAACTCGCTGACCCGGCTGTGCGCGCTGCTTTCTCCGCGGGTGTTGCCGCACTCGGCTCACTGCTTTTCCTGTTGGCCGGGGGACGACTCGTGCATCTCCCGGCAAGCCGGCCGCGCCTGCTTTCGACGACGCTTGGTGCCTTTGCCGGTGTCGCGGCTGTGACATTCGCGCTGGGCCTCAGTTTGTTCATCCTGCAACTTGCAGCGCTGCGATGGCTCTATTGGTGGGTGCCACTTGGCGATACGCTGGTGTTCGTCGCGGGTGTCGGATTCATTGGCGTGATGGGTATTGCGGTTAAACGCGACCTCGCACTCGCCGATCTTCGGACAGCATTTGGTCGCTACCTGCCCCCACCTGTCGTCGCTGCGGCCCTCGACCGGCGCGATGCCTTCGATGGCGAGGAGCGCACCATCACGGTGCTCATGGCCGATCTACGCGGCTTTACGCCCTTCTGTGGGACCCACCGTGACGAGCCATCCGAGATCATTGCCGCGCTCAATGCAAAATTTGCTTCGGCGCAGGAGATCCTCGACCGCTATGATGCCTGCCTCGACAAATTCGACGGCGATGCGGTCATCGCTTTCTGGAACGGTGTGGGCGATCAACCCGATCATGCCGCACGGGCTGTGGCCACAGCCATCGAACTTGTCGAGCGCGATCGTATGGCCGTCAGCGAGGGACGCGAGCAACTCGCATTCAAGGTGTCTGTTGCGACGGGCATCGCCTTCGTGGGCAGCTACGGCTCGCGACAGAAGCGAAACTTCAGCGCGATCGGTGAACCCATGAATCTCGCCGCGCGGCTTGAGTCCATCTGCAACGAGTTCGGCACGGACCTGCTCATTGCTCAGGGCACGATCGATTCCCTGACGCATCATCCAAGCCGCCGGGATGATGTGCGGGCGATTCTGGAAACCCATGGCTTCAAGACCCTTGGGGTGACCCGGCTCAAAGGTTTTGAAGGCGAAATCCCCGTGCATACCGCCGAGCGGAATGGATCTTCCGGGTCGGAATGACTAGGCTGCCGCCCAAGTCCTCGATCACCGCGAAGGGCACGGGAGGAATATCATGGTCATGGATCGTCGCAGCCTTGCCGCGATCGTCTGCGCGATACTCCTGTCCACTGGCGGTCGCGGGCGGGCCGAAACCGTCGAGGATTTCTATCGCGGCCGCACACTCGATCTCTATATCGGTTTCACGGCCGGGGGCGGATATGACCTATACGCCCGACTCGTCGGTCGCTTCCTTGGCGAGCACATTCCCGGAAAGCCGCGCATCGTCGCCAAGCAGATGACGGGGGCCGGCAGCCGCGTGCTGACGAACTTCATGTATTCTGTCGCTCCCAAGGATGGCACCGCGCTCGCGACGGTCGACCAGTCGATTGCGCTCGAACAGGCGATTGGAGATCCAGGCATCCAGTTTGATGCTTCGAAGTTCCAGTGGGTTGGCAATCCAGCGGCGGACAACAATACGACAGCGACCTGGGCGACGACCGGCGTGAAGACCATCGAGGATGCGCGTCGCGTCGAGGTGGTGGTGGGCGCTACCGGGGCCAATACCTCGTCCCAGTATCCGCAGGTCATGAATTCAATGGTGGGGACAAAGTTCAAGATCATCACCGGCTACCCTGGCGGGGCCGACATCAACCTCGCCATGGAAAAGGGTGAGGTCGGAGCCCGCGGCAGCAATTCGTGGGAGGGCTGGAAATCGACCAAGCCGGACTGGATCAAGGAGGGGAAGCTGAACATTCTGGTCCAGATCGGCCTGACGAAGGCACCCGACCTGCCCGACGTACCGCTCCTGATGGATCTCGCCCGCAACGATGAGGATCGCCTCGCCCTGAGACTGCTCTCTGCACCTGCGACCATTGGACGCCCCCTGTTCACCACGCCGGGGACGCCGGCCGAGCGGGTGCATGCCCTTCGGCAGGCCTTTGAGGCGACGATGAAGGATCCGGCTTTCCTCGAGGCTGCCAAGCAGGCCGGGTTGACCATCAATCCGGTCCGCGGGGATGAGCTGCAGACGATCGTCGACGAGATCATCTCGGCGCCGAAGTCCGTCAAGGAAAGGCTTGCAGGCATTCTTGGGGTGAGTGAGCGCCCCAGATGACCGCTTTTCCCTCTGTCTATTGCCAGAGGGCTTCCAGCCTGTAGAAGGGCGCTTCCCATTCCTCAAATCCGAGCCGGGACCGTGACGACCGATTCGCAGACTTCCCCGACCTCGGTCTCCCTCCTTGAGTTGTTCACCGGCTTTTTGCTGATCGGACTGATGGGCTTTGGCGGCATCGCCTCCAGCGCCAATTACGTCATCGTCGAGCGGAACAGATGGCTGAACCCGAAGGATTTCGTGGAGATGTTCGGGATCTGTTCGATCTTGCCCGGCGGCAACTTCATGAATGCCACGGTGATGATCGGCGATCGCTATCAGGGGCCGATGGGCTCTGTCGTCGGCCTGTTCGGGCTGCTCTTCATGCCGCTGCTGATTCTTTTAGGTATTGCAGTAACTTATGATCACTTCTCCTACCTTCCGGATGTGCGGGCCGCGACGGGTGGCGCGGCTTCTGCTGCCGCTGGAATGATCCTTGGCTCGGCAGCGCGGATGGGGAAGGGGGTCCGATGGGGCCTTCCCTCGGTATCCCTCGCCGTTGCCACTTTTGTTCTGGTGGGCATCGTTCGCTTGCCGCTTTGGTCGATCATGCTGACGATGGTGCCGGTTTCTGTGGCCTATTCCCTCTATATCGGCCGCAGATCATGAGCGATGACAGCCATCTGGGCGGTCTCTGGTGGGCCTTCATCACAGCTGCCTTCTTTTCCATCGGGGGCGGCAGTGCCCTGATTCCCGAGTTCCATCGCCAGATCGTCGACCTGAATGGCTGGATGACGGATGCCAGCTTTGCCCATGCGGTGGCTCTCGCCCAGATCGCGCCCGGGCCTAACATGCTCATCGTCAGCCTCATCGGCTGGAATGTGGCAGGTGTTCCTGGCTTGCTCGTTTCGACACTGGCGATCATCGGACCGCCCGGATTTCTAGCCTTTTTCGTAGGCCGGGCGGTGCATCGCCTGAGCGGCGAGACCTGGCTCAAGGCGATCAAGGAAGCGCTGGCGCCGATCGTGATCGGCCTCATGCTGGCATCCAGTATCGTCATCAGCCAGGCAGCTGACCATGAGGTCATCGGCTATGTGCTGACCCTGTCGGCGGGAGGCTATATTGCCCGTTTCAAACGCAATCCCCTGTGGGCAATCGCCGCGGGCGCTATTGTTGGGCTGATTGCCTATCATCTGGGCTGGATGACGATTCACTGAATTCACGAGCTGTTCCGATCGTGAAACCTTTGTCTAGAGTTGCTCCTGTGGCGCCGGGCGCACTTGCGCCCACATGTGCACTGCGATAGTCCTCCGTTCGTCTCCGGACAGTGTCGTTCCAGCCCAGTGGGGCAGGCCTCGGCGGTCAGGAGTTCTCGTCATTCGGATGTCTTCATGCCGACCCTTCTCGACGAATACCTGCCGCTGGTCATCTTCATCGCAGTGTCTGGCGGCCTCGCCGCTGCGCTGACGATCGCTCCATTCCTGGTGGCCTTCAAAGCCCCGGATCCGGAAAAGCTCTCAGCCTATGAGTGCGGCTTTACCGCCTTCGACGATGCCCGCATGAAGTTCGATGTCAGGTTCTACCTGGTGTCGCTGCTGTTCATCATCTTCGATCTCGAAGTGGCTTTCCTCTTCCCCTGGGCCGTTGCCTTCAAGGATGTCGGGCTCTTCGGGTTCTTTTCGATGATGGGCTTCCTCGGCGTCCTCACCATCGGCTTCGTCTATGAATGGAAGAAGGGAGCGCTGGAATGGGATTGACCCCGATGTCGCCGGCCATTGCTCAGGCACCGCGTGGCATTATCGACCCACGCACCGGCAAGCCGGTGGGTGCCGATGATCCCTTCTTCGTCAGCATCAACGACCAGCTGGCCGACAAGGGCTTCATCGTCACGGCAACGGATGATCTCATCAACTGGGCCCGTACCGGCTCGCTGATGTGGATGACTTTCGGCCTCGCCTGCTGCGCAGTCGAGATGATGCAGATGTCCATGCCGCGCTATGACGCCGAGCGATTCGGCTTTGCGCCGCGTGCATCGCCACGCCAGTCCGACGTCATGATCGTCGCCGGCACGCTGACCAACAAGATGGCTCCCGCGCTCCGCAAGGTCTACGACCAGATGCCGGAGCCCCGCTATGTCATCTCCATGGGCTCCTGCGCCAATGGCGGCGGCTACTATCACTATTCCTACTCGGTGGTGCGCGGCTGTGACCGGATCGTTCCGGTCGACATCTATGTGCCCGGCTGCCCGCCTTCGGCGGAAGCGCTGCTCTATGGCGTTCTTCTCCTGCAAAAGAAGATCCGCCGGCTGGGCACGATCGAACGATAAACGGATCGCAGTTGCGGAACCGCGCGAGCGGCTCAGTGACGGCGCATTCGCTAACAGGTGGGTCAAATGAGCGATGCATTGAAAGCTCTTGGCGAGACGATCCAGGCCGCGCTGCAAGGCGCCGTCGAGGAGGCCTATGTCGCCTATGGCGAGCTGAATGTTGTGGCGAAGGCGGAGCGCATCCTCGATGTCCTCACGCATCTGCGTGACGACCCGGCCTGCCAGTTCATTTGCTTCATCGATATCACGGCGACCGATTATCCGCAGCGTGAGCAGCGTTTCGACGTGGTCTATCATCTGCTGAGCCCCAAGCTGAACCAGCGTGTTCGCATCAAGGCAGCCGTCGGCGAGGACGAGGCCATTGCTTCGGCCGTGGGCCTGTGGCCGGCCTCAGACTGGTTCGAGCGCGAGACCTACGATCTCTTCGGTGTGCTGTTCTCCGGGCATCCGGACCTGCGCCGCATCCTCACTGATTATGGTTTCGAGGGGCATCCGTTGCGCAAGGACTTCCCGATGACCGGCTATGTCGAGGTTCGTTATGACGACATCGAAAAGCGCGTCGTTTATGAGCCGGTGAAGCTCAATCAGGAATTCCGTCAGTTCGACTTCCTGTCTCCCTGGGAGGGTGCTGCTCCTCAGGGATTGCCGGGAGACGAGAAGGCGAAGGGGCAGTAGCAGCCATGAACGATCAACCCGTCGTCCGGAATTTCTCCATCAACTTCGGCCCGCAGCATCCGGCTGCCCACGGTGTGCTGCGCCTCGTGCTTGAACTCGACGGCGAAGTGGTGGAGCGCGTGGATCCGCATATCGGCCTGCTACATCGCGGCACCGAAAAGCTGATGGAAGCACGCACCTATATGCAGAATGTGCCGTATTTCGATCGGCTCGATTACTGCGCGCCGATGAATCAGGAGCATGCCTTCTGCCTTGGCGTTGAAAAGCTTTTGAGCATCGATGTGCCCAAGCGCGGCCAGCTCATTCGCGTGCTCTATTCCGAAATCGGCCGCATTCTCTCTCATCTTCTCAACGTGACCACCCAGGCGATGGATGTCGGCGCGCTGACCCCACCTCTGTGGGGTTTTGAAGAGCGCGAGAAGCTGATGATCTTTTATGAGCGTGCCTGTGGCGCTCGCATGCACGCCAACTATTTCCGCCCCGGCGGTGTCCATCAGGATCTTCCCGTCAAGCTCGTCGAGGATATCGGAGCGTGGTGCGACCCGTTCCTGAAGGTCTGCGACGATCTCGAGGACCTCTTCATCGAGAACCGCATCTTCAAGCAGCGAAACGTCGACATCGGCCTCATCACCGCCGAGGAATGCTGGAAGTGGGGCTTCTCGGGTCCGGTGCTGCGCGGGTCAGGCGTGGCCTGGGATCTGCGTCGCTCGCAGCCCTATGAGTGCTACGAGGAACTCGACTTCGATATTCCCGTTGGCAAGCATGGTGACTGCTATGCGCGTCAGGTCGTGCGCATGGAAGAGATGCGCCAGTCCGTCCGCATCATGAAGCAGTGCGTCGAGCGCTTGCTGTCGAGCGAGAAGACCGGTCCGATTTCCTCCGAGCAGGGCAAGGTCGTTCCACCCAAGCGGGGCGAGATGAAGCGCTCGATGGAAGCGATCATCCACCACTTCAAGCTCTATACGGAAGGCTTCAAGGTGCCTGCCGGGGAGGTCTATGCCGCCGTTGAAGCGCCCAAGGGCGAGTTCGGCGTCTATCTGGTCGGTGATGGCACCGACAAGCCCTATCGCTGCAAGATCCGTGCGCCGGGCTTTGCACATCTTCAGGGGATGGATTTCCTGTGCCGCAAGCACATGCTTGCAGACGTCAGTGCCATCCTCGGCTCTCTCGACATCGTGTTCGGCGAGGTCGATCGATGACATTCACGGGCCGGACCCAGCAGTTCGTCGTCTATTTCCTCTGGACCATCGTCTTCCTGGTGGGCAGCCGGATCTTGTTCGACCTGCTGGCCGGCCGTCCGCAGTTCTGGGCTACCGAGGGTGGCGTCGAGACCCTGCTCTGGAACTCGCTGATCGGTGGCCCATTCATTTTCTTCGCGCTGATGGTTTCGGCCCAGCGCCAAGGTATCGGGAAGTAGCATCCCATGACGGTACGCAGACTGGCAGAGAAGCAGCCTGACAGCTTCGCCTTCACCCCTGAGAACAGGGCGTGGTGCGA
>CAISZN010000628.1 GCA_903889985.1 uncultured Hyphomicrobiales bacterium
GCCAGGACTTGCGTCGTCGACAACTGGGTGGCCGCGCTCGACGTGAGAGCTGACAGCTGGTTCGATGTGAAGACGCTCGGATCTATGCCTGACAGGTCGCTCCCGAGCGCTGCAAGCTGGGCCGCCGAAAGGACCTTGAGCTGCGTTGTCGTGAGAGCCTGAACCTGCGTCGTCGTCAGCACATCCAATGCGGTCGCATTCAGCGCAGCCACCTGCCGCGCGGACAATTGCTGCAGCTGCGCCGTCGTCAGGCTTCCAAAGATCGCGGTTGGAATGGCATTCAGCGCATTGCTTGCCAGTGCCACGATCTGGCTGCTGCCAAGCGTCGAAAGCTGGGTGGTGCTGAGGCGTTGCAGGGTGGAGCTTGTCAGGCCTGCGATCTGGCTTGCCGTGAGCTTCGGCGTGTCGAGGCCCTGCAATCGATCCGTCGAAACACCGGATAGCTGCGCGCCGGTCAGGGCCTGGATCTGGGTTGCCGCGAAAGACTGGAGCTGGGCCGTCGAGAGCGAGGACAGGACCGTTGTGGTGAGCGCCGCAATCTGGCCGCCGGTGAGGCTGCTGATTTGGCCGGTGGACAGGCTTGTCAGCAGGGTGGCCGGCAGGGCGCCAAACCATTTCCCCGACAGGTTCTGCAACTGGCTCGTCCCCAGCGAACCAATCTGTGTCGTCGTGAGCGATGCCAGCGCGGCCGTCGACAGGCTGGCGAGCTGCCCGGGCGCAAGGCGGGAGGCATCAATCGACTGCAGCTGTGTTGTCGCAAGATTTGAAAGCTGCGAACCCGAAAGCCCCCGCACCTGTGTCGTGCTGAAGGACGCGACCTGAGTTTGCGTGAAATTGCCGAGTGCGGTCGCAGACAATCCGGCCATCTGGGCTGCAGTCAGGGCTCCCATCTGGTCGGGCGTCAAGGCTTGCACTTCAGCATTCGACAGGGTGCCGATTTCTGCGGCCGACAGGGCGGCGATCTGCTGGGTCGAGAAGGCTGCGATCTGGTTGGCCGAGAGGCCGGCGAAGGCTGTGGTGTTGATCGAGGCAACCTGACGGGTGGTGAGGTCACCCACCGACAGGGCCTGCAAGCTTGACGCCGAGAGACCGTTCAATTGGGCGGCGCTGAGCCTCTGCACCTGCGTGTTGGTGAGGCTGGCAATCTGTCCGCTCGTCAGGCTTGCCAGCGTGGTGGAGGAGAGCCCGACGAGCTGGGTGGTCGTCAGGGCCGTGAGCTGGTCGGTCGAGAGCGCCTGCAGGCTCGCCTGCGGCAGCGCATTGAGCTCGAAGGTCGTCAGCAGGGCGATCTGGGTGTGCGTGAATTCGCTCATCACCGTCGTGGTGAGGGCGGAGATTTGCTGGGTCGACAGGTTTCGGGTCGTGACCGCCACGAGCTGCCACAGGCTCATGCCATTGAGCTGATCAGCCGTCAGGCTTCGGACCTGCGAGGCGGTGAAGGCCGAGAGCTGAGCCGTCGAGAACGAACCAAGCGCGGTTGAGGTGAGTGCCGAAAGCTGCGTGCTGGTCATGGATGCCAGCTGGGGTGTCGAAAGCCCCTGAATCTGGGCCTGGCTCAGGCTCGCGATTTCATCCGGCGTCAGGGCTGCCACCTGCGCATCGGTGAAGGCCGTGATGCCGGTCTGCGCGATCGCAGAGAAGGTGGTCGAGTCAAGCCCCCGCAGCGCGAGCGCGGCGATGCCGGCCACCTGAACCCCGTTCAGGGCCTGCACATTGGTCGTCCCGAGATTTTCAAGCCTGGTGGCGTCGAGCGCTCCGATCTGAGCGACTGTGACCGCCTTCACATCCGTCGTCGTCAGATTCGCCGACCCTGTCGCGAGCAGGCTCGCGAACTGGGATGGCGTAAGTGATGAGACAATCGAGACCATGAATTGCTACGCGTCGCGCCGCTGCCGACCGCAAGGACCCGGCGCCGATCGGGACGCGGGCAGAGCCGCGGGATCGGCTCCGCCGGGACACGCGGTCCGTGCAGACTTCGAGTAAATGAAATCTTAATACGCAAAGACTTGCGCGACGCTGGCGCGGGACCCGGTGCCGGACGGGCGTTGCTCCCGGCTTGGCTGACCCCGCCGCCTCAAGAGCTGCGGGTCATCAATGAAGCTGACAGCCATGTAACCTTTGCTCGGCGCTGCCCGGATCGCGAACGAGGGTTCAGTCGCGCTCGGGAAGCTTGTGAAGCGCGATCTCCTGCGCAGGCCCCATCCAGACCGCGCGTAGGGAATGATCCGCGCGCGGCTCGCCCGTCTGCGGATGCAGGAAGATCGTCAAGGGTGACCGGTTGAGGATCAGCCACGGTACGAGCGTTTCAAAAAGATCGACGCCAAACGCTACCTGATACATCGCGGATGGATGCGGCCCGACCGGCACATCATGCCACCGGCCAAAACGAGCCTGAGGGAACAGCTGCTCCATGCGCTCACGCAGGGCCTGAGCCTGCGGGCGCGTCCCGGCATCGTAGTAGACGTGGGCGTGATAGTCGCGGACGGCACTGATCTGCATAATTTTTCTCCGGGCGCTGGATAGCATGGGACCGAACAAGCGTCAGCCATCGCGAAACGCCTTCCGGCAAGTGGCCAGACAAACTGAAAGCCAGCGCCTTGAAACCGTTTGGAAATCCACAACCGTCGCTTGGCGCGGGGCTACCTCACTTGAGTAATCATCGTAGCGTGTTTAGTTACGAATGATATAAAACTTTTTTAAATGAAAACTAAGTGGCGCATTAATGTGCATCGAGTGCCTTGTTTTTAATCGACATCGAATAGCTTCCATAACCGGCTCATTTATTTGATCATTTATGTCCTCATTAGATCATTTTCATCTTTCATATTCGCGCTTCAACGCAAATCACCTTTTTTTAATCTGCTTCGAGTAAAAATCGACTTGATTGGTTAGATGACATCTACACGACAGGCTTTTTGCATGAGCACTTGGCGTTTTAAGTCCCTGGGCGTTCAGATCCCTGCCATCGCAACACTTCTGTCTGCAATCCTTGCAGGGGCAATTGCGACGCTCGCTGTCGTGACCGCGACCGGAACGTTGCGGAGCGGCGCCGAAAAGCAGCTGTCTGCCATCGTCGATGAACGCGCCTCCCAACTGAACGACTATGCCACGCGCATCAGCAGCGACCTCCATATTTTGGTCGAGGATACCGCCTTTCAGCGCGCGCTGCGGACCTTTGACAGGCTTGTTGGCGAAGACGCAGGCCCCGGCTCAGCCGTCGCCCTCGCACGCGAGCAGTTCGATGCGCGCTTCCGCAACATCGTGACCGAGAAGCACTATTCGGATCTCTTCCTGATCAGCGAAAAGGGAACCGTGGCGTACAGTGTCAGTCACACTCTTGAGGGTAAGACCATCAAGCAGGGCGGCGACTTGCCGCTGCTCGTGAAAGCTGTTGGCGATGCCCTCGCCGCAAAAGACCCTGGCATCGTAACCTTTGCGGATTTCAACGGCACGACCCCGCGCTCCAAGGCCTATCTCATTCAGGCGCTTCCGGATGTGAACGGAGGCTGGCTCGGCACGCTCGCCATTGAGATCGAACTAAAAGCCCTGTCAGCGAGCTTCAATGCTCCCTTCGGCAGCACGGGCCTCCTGAGTGTTGCAACAGAGAGCGGTCAGGCACGAAGCGTACAGCGTGAAAATGTGTCCATACCTTCCGGCGACAAGCTGACCTCATCGCGCTCGATCCAGTTCCTCGGCCAGAAATGGCAGATGGCGGGCAGCCAGACCGTTGAGGAAATTGATGCTCCCGCCAAGACGATGCAGTTTGCAGTCATCGGCCTGTCGGTGCTGCTGATCCTGCTGTCGACCCTGGTCCTCAACATGTTCATGCGCAGGCGCATGTCGATCCCGCTGAGCCAGATGAGCGATGCCATGCATCGCCTCGCAGATCACGATCTCACGGTCGAGATTCCCTCACTCGACCGTCAGGACGAGATCGGCGACATGGCCCACTCGGTCGTGGTGTTCAAGCAGGCCGCCATTGAGAACCGCCAGCTTCAGGAGCAGGCCGAAGAAATCCGGCGGATTGCAGAAGAGGAACGGCTCAGTGCCGCGGCAGCAGCAATCGAGGCTGAACGCGCACAGGTCATCACCATGCTCGGACGCAGCCTGTCACAGGTTGCCAAGGGTGACCTCTCGGACCGCATCCGCGGCGCAATTCCAGATGCTTACAAGCAGCTTCAAAGTGACTTCAATGAGGCTGTAGGCGAGCTGGATCGAGCCGTTTCCGATGTAGCGCAGGCAGCCAATGCCATCGATAACGCAATCCTTCAGATCAAGTCTGGGTCCGACGAGCTGTCGCGCCACATCGAGACCAATGCGGCAAGCCTCGAGGAAACCTCTGCGGCCCTCTCGGATATTTCGCACACGGTTCAGGACTCGGCGTCTCAAGCAGCACGGGCGAACAAGCTGGTTGCTGAAACGCGCAGTCGCGCCCAACAGGGCGGTGCGGTGATCGGTCAGGCCATGGATGCCATGCGCGCCATCGAAAAGTCGTCGCAGGAAATCGGCCAGATCATGTCTGTCATGGACGAGATCGCCTTCCAGACCAACCTCCTCGCGCTGAACGCAGGTGTCGAGGCGGCGCGCGCCGGCGAGTCAGGTCGCGGCTTTGCCGTGGTCGCCGCTGAAGTCCGCGGACTGGCCCAGCGCTCCGCAGAAGCGGCCAAGCAAGTGAGGGATCTCATCCGCACCTCTGCAACAACGGTCGCAAATGGTGTTCAGCTGGTTTCTGCGACGCGAGACAACCTCAGCGAGATCATTACCAACGTGGATGCTGCAAGCTCCACCTGCGATACCATCGCGGCCAGCGCAAAGGATCAGGCCGCGGCCCTTGTCGAGATCAACTCGGCCGTCTCGCGCATGAGCCAGACAACACAGCATTCGGCGGCCATGGGCGAAGAGGCAACGGCGGCGATCGCGGCGCTGGCGGAAGAGGCCAACCACCTTGAACAGTCAGCCGCCCGCTTCCAGTGCAGCCAGACCGGGCCATCCAATTACAGCACCCGCCATGCCGCCTAGGACCTGAGATCAAGCCTTCCCTCGACAGGTCTGGCCCGAAAGGCTAGTCGTCCTGCGGTTCGGTGCCCGCCACGATACGCACAGCGGCACCCGGAGGAAGATCGATGACCTTCAAATGGATCGGCCGCATCGCGGC
>CAISZN010000629.1 GCA_903889985.1 uncultured Hyphomicrobiales bacterium
ACTCGAGGAATTCGAGCAGACCCTGACCAAGCGCACGAAGATCGTCGCCATCACGCATATGTCGAATGTTCTGGGTACGGTCGTTCCTGTGAAGGAGGTCATCCGCATCGCTCATGCGCATGGCATTCCGGTGCTGGTGGATGGCTCGCAGGGTGCCGTGCATCTCAACGTGGATGTGCGCGATCTCGACGCGGATTTTTATGCCTTCACTGGCCACAAGGTTTACGGCCCCACGGGCATCGGCGTTCTCTATGGGAAGAAGGCGCTTCTCGAAAAGCTTCCGCCCTTCGAGGGTGGCGGCGAGATGATCGAGGTCGTGACCGAGGATCGGGTGACCTACAACACCCCACCGCATCGCTTCGAGGCAGGTACGCCGCCCATCGTGCAGGCCATTGGCCTTGGCGCAGCGCTCGATTACATGGACGCTGTCGGCCGTGATCGCATCCGCGCCCATGAGGAGAGCCTGCGGGCCTATGCCCATGAGCGGCTATCCAAGATGAATTCGATCCGCATCTTCGGGCACGCCAAGGACAAGGGCGCCATCGTCGCTTTCGAGATGAAAGGCGCTCATGCGCACGACGTTGCCACCGTCATAGACCGTTCGGGCGTGGCCGTCCGGGCGGGCACCCACTGCGCCATGCCGCTGCTTGCACGGCTAGGCGTCACATCCACCTGTCGCGCATCCTTTGCCATGTACAACACCATGGAAGAGGTCGATGCGCTGGTCGAGGCCTTGGCCAAGGCCGAAGCCCTTTTTGCTTGAGGATTGGACGATGACCGACGCCGTCTCCCCTTCCGAGCGTGAATACCAGCCCAACCGACCGGAGCTGGAATTGGCGACGGGTATTCCGCCCGAAGAACTTGATCGTCTGACCGAGGATCTGATCTCGGCGATGAAGACCGTTTTCGACCCTGAAATTCCGGTCGATGTCTATGAACTCGGCCTGATCTACAAAGTCGACATCGACGACAGCCGCTTCGTGACCATCGATATGACCCTCACGGCGCCGGCTTGCCCGGTCGCTGGGGAAATGCCGACCTGGGTGGAGAATGCCGTCAACGGCGTTCAGGGTGTCTCTGGCGCCAAGGTCAACATGGTCTTCGACCCGCCGTGGGATCAAAGCCGGATGTCGGAAGAAGCCCGCGTCGCATTGGACATGTGGTGATGATCAGGCGCATCGCAGGTGCACTGGCGCTCGTTGTCGGTCTGGCCATGGCAGCGCCGGCTTTGGCAGGGCCTCCGGACTGTCTGTGGAACGATATGTTCGATGCACCAAACGTGGCTGCGGCAAAGGTCGCGGGTCCGGACGTGAGAACCTATTTCATCAAGAACGGGGCGGAGTCCAATGGGGCCTGTCCGTCCAGCGGGGAAGCCTGCCGGGAAAAATCGTTCCTGGTTCGTGGTGATGCGATTTTCGTAGAGATGGGCGAGGGGCCCTTCGTCTGCGCGACCTTCAAGTCGCCCAAGGGCATCGAAACCAGGGGGCTCCTGATGTTGTCGTCCCTGGATGTGAGCCCGGCTACGACGCCTGATCGCAATGCCTTTGTGGGCGTGTGGCGGCGTGACCGGGAAGCGGCCATCGAGTTGAAACCCAAGGGGCCAAACGGGCTACAAGTCATCGGCAGCGCAACCTGGGGGGCTTTTGACCCAGGTCGGGTCAAGCGTGGGGCTGTGAACATTGGCTCCATCGAGGCCATATCCACGCCGCGTGGCAACGTCGTCGCGGTTGGCGAAAAATACGATGGCGTCAAACCACCAAGCGAAACGAGGGATAGCTATGATTGCCGGGCGCGCTTGCGGCTCTTTGGTCCCTATCTGGTGGTAGATGATAATTCGAACTGCGGCGGCAATAATGTCCGCTTCAATGGCATCTATATTCGCCAGACATCTGGAAAGTAGCCGTTCGGCCCTCTGTCATCGAGGCCGAAGCATTGCTACATTGGGTATTGTACTGCGTCGCCGGGCCTTTAACCCGGCCGAACCAGGAGAAGTCGAATGGGAAGCGTCAAACCGCGCTTCAAGGTCATGACCCTGACGGATGCCGCTGCTGTGCGGGTCCGCGAGATCATGGAGACGTCCTCATCCCCCGTCGCCGGCCTTCGGGTGGGCGTGAAGAATGGCGGCTGCGCTGGCATGTCCTACACAATGGACTGGGCGCAGGAAATCGGCCCCCATGACGAGGTCATCGAAGACAAGGGCGTCAAGGTCCTGATCGACCCGAAGGCCTTGCTGTTTCTTCTGGGCACCGAGATGGATTTCGAGACAACGAAGCTCTCTTCAGGCTTCGTCTTCCACAACCCGAACCAGACGTCAGCCTGCGGCTGCGGAGAGAGTGTCGCCATCGAGCCGGTCAAACCAGACGACGTGGAAGCAGCACGTTGAATGTGGATCGCGGACCTCCCGGTCCGTATCACTCAGGCTGATAGGTCGGCTGTCTTCGCCTTCAATGCCGCAACGAGATCTTTCGGTGCAAGCCGGATCTGCAGCCCTCTCTGGCCGCCGTTCACGAAAACCATCGCCTGTTCAAGCGCAGGGGCGTCCACCATCACCGGCGCGGGCTTTTTCTGCCCGAAGGGGCTGATCCCTCCCACAACATAACCTGTCGCCCGTTCTGCATCTGCGGGCTTCATCATCTGGGCGGACTTGCCGCCCATGGCTGAGGCGAGCTTCTTCATGTTCACCTCGCGGTCAGAGGCGAGCAGGACGCAGACGGGCTTGCCGTCCACCAGCGTCATCAACGTCTTCAGAACTTCAGCCGGCGTTACGCCCAGTCCCTCAGCCGCCTGCAGGCCAATGGCGGGCGCTTCCGGGTCGTAGTCGTAGCTGTGTATCGTATATGCGACCCTTGCAGCAGCTGCCGCCTGGGTCGCCCGCGTCGTCTTTGCCATGGTCACATGCCGCTGAGCTTGCGCAGCCGCTCCTTGGCTGCTGCCGGCATATGCCACACTTCGTCGATGATCGCCTGCAGTTGTTCCCCGGTGCGCGGCCTGTTGACGGGGAGATTGAGCTTCGTCACCTCCGCCAGGTATTCGGGATCCG
>CAISZN010000630.1 GCA_903889985.1 uncultured Hyphomicrobiales bacterium
ACGAGCTTCAGGTAGGGCACCTGCATCAGCGACATCACCATCACCGTGAAGATGATTCGCATGAACACGGCAGCGCCGGCGCCCAGGATGACGCCCCATTTTCGCTCCCGGGCCGGCAGCGACCGGCAGGCAAGGGCAATCACCACCGCATTGTCACCCGACAGCAGGATGTTGATCCAGACGATCTGGATGATCTGCAGGAAGAACGAGGGTTCCAAGGGGACGGCTCAATGGCTGGACGGGCTTGATGCGCCGCGACCATGGGCAGGCGGCGCTACCCCCGTCAAGCCTGACGGCGCGCCCGGACTGAGAGCACGAGGCAGGCACACAGCAGGGCTGCAAGCATGTCTTCGAAGCGCGGCAGTTGAGTCGAACCCTTGCTGAACCTTCGCCTGCCACGCACACGTGGAATATGGATGAAGCCCGCGGGCAGTCTCGTGCGTGCGAGGGTGAGATAAAGCGTCTGGTTGCAGACGTAATCTCCGGCATCGATGGAGAGTTGCGTCCTTGCTCCCGCCCCGCGCATCGCTGCCTGCAGGGCCGCGGCAGGCCAACGCGCGGGAAGAATAGCTGCAGTGCCCGGCAGGATGGACGCTGAGGAGGCAACGTGGCGGGATGCATCCTGCCGCAGCGGGTGCAGGCGATTGACCGCGCGCGTCTCGACGCTCATGGCCCGGCGGCGGCCCGCCACGCCCACATGCAGCACGGCGTCCGGCTTCTCGGCGCGGTACAAGTGATCCAGGGTCCCCTCGATCTGCGCATAGACCACCGGCAGCTCCGCCGTGACGAGCGTGATGCCGAGGCGCTGAAGGCGCTTGCCATGGCGCCTGGCCAAGGTAGCCACCAGCATTCCGCTCGGATTGCGCGGCATGCCTGGAAATGGGCCGAAAGCGGTCACCAGAAGCTTCAAGGAAATATCCGTTTGCAGGAGCCTTCTGTGGAGAATGTCCCATTCTCGTCACCTTTGCAGCGCAAAAGGCTCGCCACGCTTCGAAGGTTAACCCGCTGGCAATCTCTGCGATGCTGGATGCGGCCCCTCATTCAAAGCGTTTCACGAGGAGTTCCATTGATGCATGTGGGCCAGTCGCCCAGCCGGTCCACGGCGCGCCTGATGATTGTCCTGCCCCTGCTGGCCAGCCTTGGCCTGTCGGGCTGTGGCTCGACGGGTTTCACCGACATGGCCTCTGCCATGGGCACGGACATGTTCGCCAAGCAGCCCAAGCTGGCGCCCCTGCCGGTGAGCATCTTCGTGGCCTCGACCCGGCGCGACGACGTTCGTCTGGGCGATGTCATTGCGGATGGCGGCGTGCATCATTCCATGGTGACGGTCTCTGTGCCGCCCAATCATCAGCCTGGGATCATCGAGACGCCGACCTTCGGCAAGCCCAATCCCTCGAAGCATTTTGCCCTCACCGGTGGGCGCGCGCTCACCCCGGAACGCTTCTCCGAAGACATCGCCACCCATCTGTCTGGTCGCGTCGGCTCCAATCGCGACGTGCTGATCTATGTGCACGGCTTCAACACGAGCCTTGATGAAGCCCGCTTCAGGCTGGCGCAGATCGTCGCGGATGGGCGCTTCGGCGGCGTGCCTGTGCTCTTCAGCTGGCCCTCCCAGAGCAATCTGCTGTCCTATGTCTCGGCCAAGGAACGGGCGACGGCATCGCGCGATCCGCTTGGGCAGCTCCTGCGCGATGTGGCAGCCACGCCGGGAATTGGCCGTGTTCATATCCTTGCCCATTCCATGGGGGGCTGGCTCACCATGGAAGCCCTGCGGGAGAATGCCATCGCAGGACAGGCAACCCTTGGAGGCAAGCTCGGCGAAGTGATGCTGGCAGCCCCAGACATCGATCTCGCGGTCTTCCGTCAGCAGGTGGCACGTCTGGGCGGCGGTGCGAATATTTCGATCTTCTCGTCGCGGGACGACAAGGCCTTGTCGCTTTCAAGCCGCATCTCGGGAGATCGCACACGCCTTGGCGCGGTTAATCCTCAGGACCCCAAGGACAGGGCTGCCCTCGAAGGGCTTGGCGTGAAGGTCTACGATATCTCGTCCTTCTCTTCCGGCTTCATCGGCCATGGCGCCTATGCAGACAGCGCAGACGTCATCCGCCGCATCGGCGCCCAGCTTGGCGAACCGCGCAAGGAGGATGCCACAGAGGTTGCCATCATCCGCGCGCCGGATGAGCCTGAGCCCGCACCTCAGCCTGCCGCTTCCACGGCAGCAGCCAATCCGGTCGAGACAGCGCCACTGGCCGCCCCCGTCAACTGAGGTCAGCTTCCCTGCCGCCCATGCAGGGTGGTGACGAAGAGGTCCTGCCACTTGGTTGGCGTGGCCTTGATCGAACCGGCCAGGGCCATGAACTCGGCGAACTTCATCACGCCGTTGGGTGTGGTCGAGAAAAGCGAATCCTTGTCCGCGAGGATGCCAAGCACCTCTTCATCGGAAACCTTCACCGGCGAGGTCCGCACGAAGATCTCGGCTGCCTTCTTCGGCTCCTTGGCGATCATCTGGTTGGCTTCATCGAGCGCTGCGATGAAGGCCTCGATGACCTTCGGATTGGTGTCGGCAAAGCGCTTGTTGGCGAAGACCACGTCGAGCGTGATGGAGCCCAGCACATCCACCGAATTGAGCACACGGTGGATCTTCGGATCCTTCAGCTCAAGATAGGAGAAGGGCGGCGAGGTGAAATGCGCATTCACCTCGGTCTTCCCGGCCAGCAGCGCTGCAAGCGCATCGGGATGGCCGAGGCTGACCGTCAAGGGATCGAGCTTGGCATAGTTCTCGCGGCCGAATTCCGCAGCCACCGCCATCTGCAGCACAACTGCGGACAGGGAGGTCTTGATACCGGGCAGGGCAATCTTGTCCTTCGGTCCGAAATCCTTCAGCGATTTGATGTCGGGATTGTTCGTATTGAGCCAGAGCGAGGTGGCGCTGAGACCGCTCACGCCGATGACCTCGGTGCGTGGATTGCCCTTGCCCTTCGACCAGAGCGTGATGAAACCCGGCGCGCCGATGCCCGCGACGTCGAGCGTTCCCGCGATCA
Source organism: uncultured Hyphomicrobiales bacterium (assembly GCA_903889985.1). Taxonomy (GTDB): domain Bacteria; phylum Pseudomonadota; class Alphaproteobacteria; order Rhizobiales; family Beijerinckiaceae; genus Terripilifer. The sequence continues at coordinate 3,042 of CAISZN010000630.1, forward strand.
TGGCATCATTGATGACATTGCCGCCATCGAAGGTGAACCACGAGGCCTTGACCTGTCCCGCGCCCTTCGCGGCCGTCTGTTTCTCCAGCAGGTTCTGATCCTGCATGATGATGAGTGGCAGATAGAGAATGCCAAAGCCCTTGGAGATGCGCACGTCGAGCGTCTGGGCAGATGCGCCGCAGATGCTGGCCATGCCCAGAAGCGCAGCGCAGAATAAACCAGTCAAGCGGGCCATGAAGATCCTCCCTGTTTCGAACAGACTACGATGTTCCGGGCTTTTCAGGGAGGGGGAATGGCGAGCTTGCCGAGTCAGTGCTAACTTGAGCCATTGCGCCCACCTTGGTGCGCAGAAACAGCTACCTTGCCGGTGAGGCTGCCATGAACATTCACCTGAGCAGAGGTCAAGGGTCGACCCGCGCCGCGGATGGGTTTGAGCGGCGTGCGTTTACGGTTGCCGATCTGCGCCGCATGGAAAAGGCGGGCATTCTCGATCCCGACGAACGCTATGAACTTATTGAAGGGGACATTGTCCTCGGCATGGCGCCGAAGGGATACAGGCACGAGCGAATCAAGCTGGCTCTCAATCGGGGGCTCAGCCGCGCTTTGCCCGATCACTTGCAGCTCGGCGTCGAGACGACAGCCTATCTCTCTGAGATCACAGCCGTTGATCCGGATCTGACCATCTTTCCCATGATGGACACGGAGGCCCTCCGTGGGCCTGACATTCTTCTGGCCATCGAGGTTGCCCACACAACGCTGTCGAAGGACCTGCGCCTGAAGGCAATGGTCTATGCAAAATATGGCGTCCGGGAACTCTGGGTCATCGACGCCCGCAGGCTGCGTACCCATGTCTTCAGGGCCCCGGTCGATGGCGTCTGGACGCAGGCCGAAGTTCTTCCATCCGAGGCTGACCTTATGCATGAGACCGCGCCGGGGTTTCGCCTCCGGCTCAGCGAGCTCTGAGGCTCACGCCGCGCGCTGGTCGTAGCCAAGCCGCCGGTTGAGCTCATCCAGCAACTGCTCTGCAGCTTCTGCGATCACCGTGCCCGGTGGGAAGATCGCGGCAGCTCCCGCCTCATAAAGCGCCTGAAAATCCTGCGGCGGGATGACGCCGCCAACCACGACCATCACATCGTCGCGGCCCATGGCATCAAGCGCGGCGCGCACCTCCGGCACAAGCGACAGGTGCCCTGCCGCGAGGGATGAAATGCCGATGATATGGACATCGCCCTGCGCCGCCTGCTCGGCAGCCTCACCCGGCGTCGCGAACAGGGGCCCGACCTCCACTTCGAAGCCAAGGTCAGCAAAGGCGGTCGCGATGACCTTCTGGCCACGGTCGTGCCCGTCCTGGCCAACCTTGGCCACGAGGATCTTCGGCTTGCGCCCTTCGTTTTCCTCGAAGGCGCGGGTCATGCCGATGACGCGCGCCACCTTGTCGGACTCGCTGCCAGCCTCGGCGCGATAGACACCGGTCACGCCACGGATGTCCGCCTTGTGCCGGTTGAAGACACGCTCGAGCGCCGCGCTGATCTCGCCGACCGTCGCCTTGGCGCGGGCGGCCTCAATCGACAGGGCCAGCAGGTTGCCCTTGCCGCGCGCGCCGGCGGCCAGATTGTCGAGGGCCTCCATCACGGCACTCTCATCGCGCTCGGCGCGCAGGCGCTTGAGCTTCTCGATCTGCTGGGCGCGCACGGAGGAATTGTCGACCTTCAGCACGTCGATCGGCTTTTCATTCTCGAGCTTGTACTTGTTGACGCCCACAACGACCTGACGGCCCGTGTCGATGCGCGCCTGCGTCTTGGCGGCGGCCTCCTCGATGCGCAGCTTGGGAATGCCCGCATCGATGGCCTTGGCCATGCCACCCAGGGCCTCGACTTCCTGAATATGCTCCCAGGCGCGGGCTGCAAGATCCTGCGTCAGGCGATCCACATAGT
>CAISZN010000631.1 GCA_903889985.1 uncultured Hyphomicrobiales bacterium
GGCGTCACGCCGCATGCCTCGAACAAGCGCGCGACCATTCTCGATGACGCCGGCGCCTGGTTCGGCTTCGAGCAGGAATACTTCCTGTATCAGGACGGCCGCCCGCTCGGCTTCCCGGAGTTCGGGTTCCCGGCTCCGCAGGGTCCCTACTACACCGGCGTCGGCTACAAGAACGTCGGCAGCATCGCGCGTCAGATCGTTGAAGAGCACCTCGACATCTGCCTCGCCGCTGGCATCAACCACGAGGGCATCAACGCCGAAGTGGCCAAGGGCCAATGGGAATTCCAGATCTTCGGCAAGGGCTCCAAGCGCGCAGCCGACGAAATGTGGATGGCTCGCTACCTCCTCCTCCGTCTGACCGAGAAGTACGGCGTTGACGTGGAGTGGCACTGCAAGCCGCTCGGCGACACCGACTGGAACGGCTCGGGCATGCACGCCAACTTCTCGACCGGCTACATGCGCGAAGTGGGTGGCAAGGAGTATTTCGAGCAGCTCATGGCGGCCTTTGCCGCGGCCCGTGAAGACCATATCGCGGTCTATGGCCCCGACAACCACATGCGCCTGACCGGCAAGCACGAAACGGCCTCGATCCACCAGTTCAGCTGGGGTGTTGCGGACCGTGGCGCGTCCATCCGTGTCCCCCATAGCTTCGTGAACAACGGCTACAAGGGATATCTGGAAGATCGCCGTCCGAACTCCATGGGCGACCCCTACCAAATCGCGTCGCAGATCCTGAAGACGATCTCGACGGTTCCGCTCAAGCAGGCCGCAGCCTGATTTTAACAAAGGCCCGGCGCAGCAGAGTCTGCAGCGCCGGGCCATTTGATTTCACCGACAGGTTAAGGCCCTGCCATCCCTGCCGGCCCCCGCGTCGCAAGATCGAGATCCTGCGCCTTGCCCCAAACCCGCAAGAAATATCGTACGAACTGGCCGCAGCCCGAGGACACGACGGCAGGATGCGGGCCGTTGGTGACACCCGGTTTCCTGCGTCATGTGGGCGAACTGCTGTTCGGGCCCCAGTGGCTGAGCCCCTTGGCCCTGCATCTTGGCGCCGTGCGCGGAAAAGCCCTCTCACCGGCAACAGTCCATCGATGGGCGACAGAAACGCGCAGCATTCCTGTCTGGGTGGCTGAGCTCCTGCCGGAGATGCTGCTCATGGCACAGGCAGACCTGGCAGTCCGGGCGCACCGCGCGGGTGAGATTGCCCAGCGCATGCGCCTTCCCCAGGCTCTCCCTCAGGCCATCGAATACGCCTGACCGCCTCAGCCTTCAAAGATGAATTTTGCCTCGTGACAGGCCCTGTCCCCGGCACCGAGAAGCAACATGCCTGGCTTCTGGAAAATGTCCCCGGAGAAATCCTCCGGATCGCCAAAGCCAGTCCAAGGCTCGATGCACAGGAATGGCGCTCCCGGACGCGACCACAGCACCAGGTTTGAAAATCCGGGAAACTCCACCCGAAGCGATGTCCCATCCCCCCGGTCGAGGCTTAGCCCCCGACTGCGGGCGGGCACAAAGCAGAGTGCCTCTTTTGCAAAGCTGTCTGTTGTCAGCGCTAACCGCCGTCCCTCAAGCGAAATGGACCGCCGCCGGGTGGAAAACAGCCCTCCGGGGGTGATGATGGGGACTTCCGACATCTCCTGCTCGTCGAAGGTCACGGCAAGGGACCTGGAAGGATCGATCCGGAAGCCGGGGTGGAGACCTGTCGCGTAGGGCAGAGGCTGGCGTCCCCGATTGCGGATCTCGATCGACACGGACAAGGCCTGCGCTGCCAGCCGATACATCACTGAAAGCTCGAAGGCGAAGGGAAAAAGGCCCCGGGTCCGCTCATCGTCCCGCAGGAGGAGGCGGGCATGATCAGCCCCAACGGCCTCGACCCGAAACCTGCTCTGGGGCGCAAACCCATGAAGGCCGAGCGGAAACGTCCGTCCACCGACGCGAATTTCGGCTTGGCGCGTCCATCCGCAGACCGGGAACAGCACGGGAGCGACCCGATCCCAATAGGCAGGGTCAGGGGTCCACAGCAGCTCCTGCCCAGCAATTGACCATGCGAGGCACTCAGCACCCTGAGTCCCAAGGCGCAGGCGCGCATCTCCATGCCTCAGCTCGAGCTCGTCCATTCGAATCGCCTTCCAAAGCTCCTGATGCAGTGGGCGCGGCGATCAAACCTTCGTCAATCACTTGCGAAGGCGGCTTTCCTCGGCAATGGATGTCGCAAGACCAATACCTCAAATGGAGGACGACCGTGGAGCATTCACCCA
>CAISZN010000632.1 GCA_903889985.1 uncultured Hyphomicrobiales bacterium
CATCCTCGTCGAAATCGATGAAAAGTGGGGCGCTGACACAAAGGCAGATATAAAGTGGGGATGCCAGAATTCTTGAACAACGCTCAATACAATTTCCAGACGACAGGTTGCACAATCCAATATTTACGAAATTATTGATAACAGGTTTTTGAGAAAAGCCGCTAGTGAGGCGGCTTTTCCAATCACGATTGATCTTTAGGCATCAATCAGGCCGCTGCGGGGGGCGGCGTCGTAGTAGTTGCCACTGTGGTTGCTGCAGCGGCGGAGGTCGTCGCCGAAGCGCCCGAGGCTCCGGAGATCAGCTTTGCCCATGCAGTCTGCATTCCCGTCGCGTCGCCGTTCGTGACAGCAGCTTCCAGAGCCTGGAAGTCGGGGTTCTGAAGCAGATTGTTAGCGGCAGATACAACTGAGGATACAGCCGCGCTTGGGGACGCAGTGCTCGTCGCTGGGTTGGCCAGGCTACCCATAGACGCGACCTGCTGAAGATCCGTCAGGATGGTCTGCATCGACGACTGAGCTTTGGCTGTATCCCCGGACTGAATCGCTTGGCTCAGATCCATACCCGGAGAAGATCCACCGCCGCCATGGTGATGATGATGCCCATGGTGACCATAGGCAGCGCCTGCCCCTGATGTAGCACCCGTGGTAGATGCCACACCAGTAGAGGATGTGACGCCCGAAGCGGAGGTTGCACCAGCGGTCGTCGTTGCGCCCGCCTGCTGGGATGCAGCAGTAGCCGACGCCTGATCACCCATTCCGTTAAACCGCGCAGCGAGCACCTGCTGAGCGGTTGTGATATCTCCTGACTGCAAGGCGGCCCCAATTTGTCCCAAGAATCCATTGGGGTTGATGCTACCACCGGCGGGCACCGCCGCTTGGATTTGCGCGAAAGCAGCATTGGCGTTAGCGAGGTTTCCTCCCGAGATTGCCTGAGCAAGCGAGTTGAAGTTCTGTCGGCGCTGCTGCCATTGTGCATTTTGTGTGTTTTGGGCGCTGGAGGCATAGCCGCCGCCGCCTCCCCAACCCTGCATTCTCATTCCCATTTTCGGCTCCTAGTCATCGCCCCCAAAAACGCTTATCCGCAGCAATTTTTACGCCAACGAAAAATTCAGTTAAATCAAGTATTTGCATCACAAACCCGCGCAACGACCCTGATATTGCAATTGGCGAAGCGACCCCACAACTCCTGAAAAATGACCCGCCGTTATCTGGCTTGAATATTGCTGGAGCCACGTCGGGGGCCTCTTTCGAAGCGGCTTAAGACAATGAATGTTCTATGCGTATCGGGAAGCTTGCGGAGCGGGTCTTATAACAGCCAATTGCTTGACCATCTGGCTGGCTACCTACCCCAAACATGCAAGCGAGACATATTGCTCCCTAGGGATGTAGAGCTGCCGCTGTTCAATGAAGACATTGAAGGCGACGCCCGTCTACGGGATAAGGTCGCACAGCTTCATCGGCGTTTTTCGTCTTGCCGTGCGCTGATTGTCGCCGCGCCCGAATATAACGGCCAAATGACTGCTTACCTAAAGAACATGATCGATTGGGTGTCGCGCCTTGCCTATATCGATCCAAATTTCGCAAACCCTTTCATAGACAAGCCACTGTTGCTTTGCAGTGCGTCTACGGGGTCGAGCGGCGGCATGGCAGGCATCGCCCACGCACGCGCGCTGTTTGGCTATGTAGGCGCACTGGTCTTGGGGGGAGCTATCTGCGTGCCCTACGCAGCGGATAAATGGTCAGACCTCGGTTTTATGTTCGAGGACTCATTCGAGGGCTATATCGCTACATCAGTCTCTCGACTTGCCTCCGTGGCGGCTATACCGCGCACCTAAACCGCCACGGACAGGACGCCAAATGGCACATGTGCTCGTTCTTGAGCTTCCCGGCGGCAATGACTTTGATGTCCTCGAAGCCATTGTCGCCAGGGGCGATGCATTTACCTTTCTGACGTCTGATCTCGCCTCTTATCAGGCGCAGCAAGCGCTCGCCGCTATTCTGGCCAACGCGGTCGCGTGTCTCGAATATCCGGGCTTTGTCTACGAGGAGGTCGAGGCCGCTCTTATAGACCGACATAAGTGTCAGCCCTTTGACGCGCTGATCTGCATTGTCGACATCCGCATTGTTGCTGCAGCTCGATTGGCTCAGAGACTTGGATTGCGTTTTCTCAACCCTGAGGTAGCGACCTTATCGCGCGACAAGTTTAGCGTGCGACAACAGCTTGAGGCAAGCGGCATCCCGCAAGCAGGATATCGCTTGGCGACCTGCGAAGACGAGATTATGGCGGCGATTGAAGAACTCGGGTTTCCGGTGCTCATCAAGCCTTGCGATGGATACGCCTCGCAAAATATCGCAGTGATCGAAAGTCCTAACGATTTAGAGCCCTGGATTTCACCTGTCCCCTACATTGCAGCACATGCTATGGATTACGGGCTCGGCATCAAATCCAATCAACGGTTTACAGTCGAGAGATATCTAACTGGCGCCTTTGTGGGCTGCGACACAATGAGCATCAACGGAAGGCATCATTTTCTTGGCGTAAATCAGAAGTTGATGTGCCCCCCACCCTCCTTCACAATTAAGGGTGGATGCTTCATCCCGGCCGGACCTGGGATGGAGGCGGTTAGGGACTATGCCTTTTCCTTGTTGGATGCCATCAGTTTCGACTTCGGGGCCGCCCATATCGAAATGATGATCACCCCTGACGGACCACAATTAATTGAGATCAACCCGCGCTTGGTGAGCGCCAAGATCCCAAGGCTCATGAGCTATGGGCTTGGTCGCTCAGTATACGCCGACCTTGTCTCGCTACATCTGGGCGACACCAATTTTATGGACGACTTCAAAGACGGACGTTTCGCCGTCAGCCGTTGGATCACGGCGGATCACTCCGGCCGATTAACTGACGTGATCTTGCCTGAATGGTCGGACCCAGGCATCTGCAGTTTTGAGATTCTCAAAAAGCCAGGCGATCTTGTTAACCCTCCTCTCGAAAATGTGGATCGCATCGGTTACGTCATGACTGCGGCCTCAACCCGAACGGAAGCTGAGACGCTAGCTAACCGATGGCTTAGCGACGTACAATTGGTCATTGCTTCGGATTGAAGGTGCCCGAAGCAGGTAAAGAGCAAAAACGAAAAAGCCGCCCGGAGGCGGCTTTGGTAATTGGAAGAGGTTCAGCTGGCGATCAAGCGGCGACTTGTGGTTGCGCAGATGAAGATGAGACGTTGCTGGCGCTTGATGATCCGTTGATGAGGTTAGCCCAGGCGGTTTTCATGCCGGCTGTATCGCCCTTCGAAACGGCTGCTTGCAAGGACTGGAAGTCAGGGTTCTGGAGAAGCGCATTGGCGGCCGACGAAGCCGACGAAACGCCTGAATTATACCCGGCGGTGGCTGAACCTGTGGGGTTCGAGAGGCTAGAAAGCTGCTGGAGATCAGCAATAATCTTCTGCATGCTAGACTGTGCGGTGCTTGTATCGCCGGACTGAATCGCTTTGCTAAGATCAAGCGCTGGGGAACCTCCCCCGCCGCCATGACGATGATGATGACGCCCTTGGACGGCGCCAGACGTAGTAGAAACCGCCGCCGCCGTCGTTGCGTCAGACGCCGTCGATCCATTGCCTGCAGCCTGATTGCTCTGGCTATTTTGCCGGGAAGCAAGGAGTTGCTGAGCTGTGGTTATATCATTGGACTGGAGCGCTGCACCGATCTTGCCCAAGAAGCTATTAGGGTCGATCGTTTTTCCGCTGTTCGACAATTGGCTCGAGATTTTCGAAAACGCGTCCTGCGCGGTAGACAAGCTGCCCCCAGATATCGCCTGGGCAAGAGCATCAAAGCTCTGCTTACGCTGCTGCCACTGCATTTGCTCTGCGGCAGAATAGCTGCCACCACCGATACGCATACCCATG
>CAISZN010000633.1 GCA_903889985.1 uncultured Hyphomicrobiales bacterium
AGATAGGCACGCCTCACCCTGTCGTCAGTCAGCAGCTCCTCGCCGCTGCCCGACAGGGTCACGCTGCCATTTTCGAGCACATAGGCGCGAGCGGAAATGTTCAGAGAAGCGGCCACATTCTGTTCGACCAGAACGCAAGTGATTCCATCCCGATTGAGTGACGTGATCGTCTCGAAAACCTGACTCACCATAGCCGGCGACAGGCCGAGCGATGGCTCATCGAACATGACGAGCCTGGGCTCGCCCATCAGGCAGCGCGCAATCGCAAGCATCTGCTGCTCGCCTCCCGACATGGTGCCCGCAGCCTGCGAGGCGCGCTCCGCCAGGCGCGGGAAAAGACTGAACATCCGTTCGAGGTTTTGTCCTGCACGCGCTTTTGCGCGCGGGAGCATGGCACCCATCTGAAGGTTTTCGCGTACACTCAGGCTTGGAAAGACCTGCCGCCCTTCCGCAACCTGCCCAAGTCCGAGATTGCAGACCACATGGCTTGGCAGCCCGGTGATGTCGCGGCCTTCAAAGGTCACGCGCCCGGCCCGCGGCGGCAGCATGCCGGCGATGGCACGGATGAGCGAAGTCTTGCCTGCGCCGTTGGCGCCCACGATGGCGACGATCGCACCCTCCGGCACGTCGAGCGTCACACCAGACAGGGCCTGCGCATCACCATGAAAGACATCGAGGCCCTGAACCTGCAGCATCAGTGCGTGGCCCCCGCTCCGAGATAGGACGCCACCACACGTGGATCGCGCGTCACTTCGGCAGGCGTTCCCTCTGCGATGGAAGCGCCGTGGTTGAGCACATGCACATGGTCGGCGAGCGCCATGACCGCACGCATGACATGCTCGATCATCAGGATCGTAATGCCCTCATCCTTGTTGAGGGAACGCAGAATATCGACAACGCGATCTGTTTCGGTCGGTCGCAGGCCCGCCATGACTTCATCGAGTAACAGCAGTTTAGGTTCAGTCGCCAGTGCGCGGGCAACTTCCAGCCGCTTGCGATCTGGTAGCGTAAGGGAAGCTGCTTTCTGATCGCGCTTGTCCCACAGGTCGAGGCGCCGCAGCACCTCTTCGGCCCGCAAGAAGGCGCGCTGAGGATCGCTGATTCGCATCATGGCTCCGATCGCTGCATTCTCATGCACGCTCAAAGCTGGAAAAGGCCGCACGATCTGGAACGTCCGTGCCAGCCCGCGTTGAGCGATGCGATCGGGTGAGAGACCATCGATTTGGGTGCCATCGAAAATGATGGATCCACTATCGCAGCGAAAGACCCCGGCAATCAGGTTGAACAGCGTCGTCTTGCCCGCGCCATTCGGCCCGATGACGGCAAAGATGCTTCCTTCAGGCACGTTGAGCGACACATGATCGACGGCGACAAGGCCGCGAAATCGCTTGGTGACAGCGTCGATCTTGAGGAGGCTCACGAGCGCGTCTCCTCAAGACCAAGCTTCACGCGCAGCCACGGCCAGAGGCCATTGGGCGCGAGATAGATGATGATCATCAGCGCGAAACCAAAGAAGACCGCCTTGGTGCCGGGCGCATTCAGGCCGATGGCTTGCGTAACCGCGATCAGGATTTCACCCAGGGGCACGAGAATGAAAGCACCAAGGATCGGTCCGAACAGGGTGCCAATTCCTCCCACGATCGGGGCCAACATGATATCGATCGAGCGGGAAATATCGAAGATCTGTGCCGCAAAGATGTTGTTGTAATAGAAAGCGTGGAAGACGCCCGCGAGCGCAGAGAGGCCAGAAGACACCAGCACAGCAATGACCCTCGCCCGCGTGACATCGATTCCAACGGCACGTGCAGCCTGTGGGTCCTCCCGCACTGCGAGCCATTCATAGCCGATACGTGAACGGCGCAGCCAGGCACAGATGGCCAGAGCAGCAGCAGCCATGCCAAGCGCCACATAGTAGAAAAACAGCGGGCCACCTCTCAGGTTCCACCACGCACCCTCGGTGCCCGCGACCGGCAGGAAGAAGCCGCCAGCTCCCCCTGTCCATTGGAGATGATCGAACCCGATGCGCGCGACCTCGGCAAATGAGATCGTCAGCAGCGCGAAATATACCCCCTCAATACGGAAGCGGAAGGCGAGCCAGGCGATCAGACCACCTGCCACGAGGCAGATCAGGATGGCGGGGATCAGGCCGAGCAGTGGGCTAACGCCAAAGTGCACAAAAAGTGCTGCCGAGACATAGGCGGCAAGGCCTACATAAAGCGAATGACCAAGTGACAGCAGCCCGGCAAAGCCCATCATGATGTTGAACGCCTGACCGATATAGGCCGACCAGAAGACAAGCACGAAGACTGACAGCAGGTAGCGGTCCAGCACCGCAGGCAGAGCAAGCAGAAGCAGGCCGAGGATCAGAAGGGCGAGCCGCTGCCGGGTCATTCCTCACGCCTCCCCATCAGGCCCTGAGGGCGCAGAACAAGGATGGCAATGAGCAGGCCGAAGGAGGCCATGTTTTTCATGGATGGTGCCAGCAGCAGGCTCGCCAGCGCCTCGGTCGTGCCGATGATAAGACCGCCCAGCAGGGCACCTGCCATGGAGCCCAAGCCGCCAATGATGACGATGGTGAAGGCAAGCAGGGTGAAGGCCGGCCCAAGGGACGGCGCAGCATCGGCGATGGTGGCAAGCAGCGCACCCGCAGCGCCCACGCAGCCAAGGCCAATGCCGAAGGTCAGCGCATAGAGCTTCCTGACATTGAGGCCAACGACCGCGGCACCGGTGAGATTGTCAGCACAGGCGCGGATCGCCGTCCCGGTTGTCGTGTAGCGAAAGAAGGCAAAGAGACCTGCTGCGACGACCAGCGCAATAAGCGCTGCATAGACACGCACCTTGTCGACGAGGACATCGCCAATGAACCAGCTGTCATAGGCATAGGGCAGGTCCACGTGATGCCCATCAGGACCGAAGATCATCAGGAACCCGTTGACCATCACGAGGGCCAGGCCAACCAGCAGAATGAACTGCTGATAGTCCGGCCGCGTGATGAAGGGGGCGATCAGCGTGCGTTGCAGGCCATAACCAAGGACGAAAAACAAGAGCGACACCGGCACGAGCGCATAGATGGGCTGCAACCCAAGCGTCTTGAACAGGACCCACGTCACATACATGGCCAGCACGGCGAATTCACCATGGGCGAAATTCACCACGCGGACCACGCCGAAGATAACCGACAGGCCAAGCGCCATCAGGCCATAGACGAGGCCCGTCAGCATGC
>CAISZN010000634.1 GCA_903889985.1 uncultured Hyphomicrobiales bacterium
CCATATTGCCCATGGAGGGATCGACTCCAAGGGCGGTCATCAGAGGATTGCCGGAGGTCTCTGAGGCATAGACGATGGCCACGCCTGCGATGAGCAGGAACCCCATGGCCGCCAGCAGCGCATAGCCCTGCCATGGTGCGCCCACCATGCGTCCAAAGGTGATGGGCAGGGCCGTCGAGATCAGCAGCATGGCGAAGATCGACAACACATTGCTCGGGGCTGAGGGATTTTCGAAGGGATGCGCCGAATTTGCATTGAGGAAGCCGCCACCATTGGTGCCGAGCTGCTTGATGGCTTCCTGGCTTGCGATGGGCCCGAGCGAGATCACCTGCTTGGCCCCATCAAGTCCACTTGCATCGACAGAGCCGACGAGTGTCTGCGGCATGCCCATGAAGAGGAAGGCGATGGCAAAGACGATCGACAGGGGCAAAAGCACGTAGAGCGTTGCGCGGGTCATATCGACCCAGAAGTTTCCCAGCGTCGCCACGCTGGTCCGCGCGAAGGCGCGGGTCACGGCCATGGCCATGGCGATGCCTGTGGCCGCGGACAGAAAGTTGTGCACGGCAAGGCCGGCCATCTGCGAGAAATGACTCATGGTCGTTTCGCCGCCATAGGCCTGCCAGTTGGTATTCGTGATGAAGCTGATGGCCGTGTTGAACGCCAGGTCGGCGGGCACATTGTCGAAGCCCTGCGGGTTCCAGGGCAGATAGGCCTGCAGACGCAGGATCGCGTAAAGTGACACGAAGCCCGCGACACTGAAGGCGAGCATGGCCAGCGCATAGGCAAGCCAGCCCTGCTCGCGCTGCGGATCGACGCCGGCGAGGCGATAGAATCCCCGCTCCATCGGCCCGAACAGGGGGGTAGCGAATGTCCGCTCTCCCGAAAAGACCCGCGCCATGTAGGCAGCGAGGGGAATTGCCGCCAGCACGACGGCAAGAAGTGTGAGGCTGATCTGCAGCCATCCGTTCATGGTCATTGAGACCTCCTGCCGGCGCTCAGAAGCGCTCAGGCCTGATCAGGGTGAAGACGAGATAGACGCCGAGGGCGAGGGCGACGACGAGCCCGAGAAGCGGTTCGCTCATGGGTTGCTCCTCACAAGCGCTGCAGGGCGCTGGCGTAGAGACCCATCAGGATGATGAGCGCAACGCCCAGGCCGCCGAAGATAAGATCAGACATGGGAATGCCTCCTTTTCGCGGAGGTGAATGTCGGTCAGAGGCGCCTCAGGGTTCCATTCTGAATGTGGCTTCCTGGAATAAGGATTTCATAAGTGCGCCATGGCGAAGGATTCAGGGTCTGATGATTTTGGAATGACGGACTTTTTTTAAAATGAAGGTCCTGGCCGACCACATCAGGAGTTCGTCCTCGACGTTGAATCGATGTGTCCATTCAATGATTTGGAGTGTGCCGACCGTGCTGTACGAGGGATCTCCCAGGGGCCGGTCCCAGAAAAACGATCTGGAAGGCATTTCGAGATGGCCGAATCTTAGATCAGTAAACATAACGATCGGTTGATCAGCCTTGAAATACAAATTAGTCTTCAGACTAAGCAGGTTTCATCAGGCATTCTCGCGTTCTGGCTAAGGCACTAGAGAGATCTCTGATGGCTTTGACCTGCGTCCTTCGCGTCGTGGATTCTGCGTGCCCCAAGTATCGATGCGTGGCCACCGTGCCGAAATCGACCTCCTGCGTGCCCTCGCAATTATTGGCGTTGTGCTTTTCCATCTTCAGATTCGGTCAGTTTCGGGCGGATTTGTTGGTGTGGATGTCTTCCTCGTCATCAGCGGCTTTCTGATCACCAGATTGCTCGAAGCGCCGCAAGGCAAGCCGCTTCGGCTCCTTCCCTTCTACATGAAGCGTCTGAACCGGCTTTATCCTGCACTTGTTGCGACCATCTGTGCCTCTCTGGCCGCCAGTTACTTCCTGTTCCTCCCGGCGGAATTTCTGCAATTCGCACGGAGCGCCATTTTTGCCCTGCTCGGCGTGTCCAATGTCAATTTCTGGATGGAAGCTGGCTATTTTGATGCCGCTTCTCATCTGAAGCCACTGCTTCACACATGGTCACTTGGCCTCGAGCTTCAGTTCTATGCGCTCTGGCCATTCGTCATGCGTCTTGACGTCGCGCTGCGCCGCCATTTGCCGGCCGGGTCGCTGCTCGTCGCGCTGGCCCTTGCCTCGTTTGGTCTGAGCTTGGCCTTTGGCTCCGAGGAGCCTTTCACTTTCTATCTCCTGCCCGCCCGGCTATGGGAGTTTTGTGCCGGAGGGATTCTGGCCATTTTTTCGGGAGCCGACAAGCCGCGCCATGGAACCCCATTGGCTCTGGTCGGACTGGCGATCATTCTGGCTTGCATGGCTTTCTATGGGCCGCGGACTCCGTTCCCCGGCGTGTTCGCACTGCCTCCGGTTTTAGGGGCTTGCCTCTGCATCTATGCGGGCACCCCAAACCGGCTGGCCTGGTTGATCAACAGCCGGCCTGTTCAGGCAGCCGGGCGGCTGAGCTACGCAACCTATCTTGTGCACTGGCCACTGATCGTCTTCGCGACGCATATCATGCACGGCCCAGTGGGCTTTTTTGGCAGGCTTGCCGTCATCGCGCTGACAATGCTTCTTTCAATTCTGCTTTACGTCCTGATTGAACAGCCCTTCCTCCGTCCGCCCGCGAACAGTCCTGACGCAACCTCCAAATCGCGCTCCCGCTCAAAGTTCGCGCAACCAATGCTGATTGCCGCGTCGGGGGCTGCGATTTGTGCGGCGATGGCCGTTTGGGCGACCAATGGCCTTGGTGCCTACCGCATGAAAGGGATGACACATCTGCGATCAATCATCGGCTACGACTTTGAGCTTGCCAAGAGCTATGTCTGGTCACGGGTTGATCGCTTCGAAACCAACGCCGGTTTCAAGTCCGGCAAGCGAAGGCTTCTGCTGATCGGTGACTCTCAGGCGGCAGACGTTCTGAATGTCCTCTTGGAACGTGGACTCGAA
>CAISZN010000635.1 GCA_903889985.1 uncultured Hyphomicrobiales bacterium
CCTCTCCCCACCTGCGGCGGGGAGAGGGAATGGCCAGCGCTGCGGCCCTTTGGGCTGCGAGCCTCCGGCTCGCACCCTCCCCCTTGCGGGGAGGGTCGGCATCGCGCAGCGATGACGGGGTGGGGGTCGCGCGCGATCAGCGCGCGCAAGACTCTCAGCGCAGCTTCAGTCAAACCCGATACGAAATCGCAGCGTCACCCCACCCCGCCGCGCTATCGCGCGTCGACCCTCCCCATCAAGGGGAGGGTGGCGAGCAGCCACCTTCACGTGGTCTCGAGGTCGGTCTCGTCCTCACGCCGGGGCGCGCCGCGAAAGCCCGCACCGAAATTGCGCGGTATGTTGAGTAGCGAACCCGCGATCCGCTGCAAGGGTGCGGTCATGCGGTCGAGATCGCCCAGCCGCGCCACTACGCGCCCACCGCGTTCAAGTTCACGATCAAGCGCGGCCATGGTCTTCGATAGTCCCGGCTCATCATCGGTGAACCAGACATCGAGAATGCGCGTCCAGGCGAGCACCAGCCCCTGCAGCTTCAGCAGACCAACACCGCCCTCTGATTCGATCCCCGCCGCCTCAAGCATGAATCGCATGGAATTCAGCATCACCGTGTTGAGGGGGGCAGCCGCCAGCGGCTCGCGTCGCGCCCAGCGCGTCACGCCTTCAAGGCCCGCCTTGTAGGGCGCCATGGCATCGAGCCGGCGCATCAGCACATCGAAGAGCCGTTCCTTCGAGGACTCGCCGAGGAGGTCATCCGAAGTTCCGTCGAGCACCGCCTTGTCGAACTTGCGCGACAGGGCCCCCAGCACCGCCCCCTTCGAGGGAAAGAGATCGCGGAACTGGGACAGGCTGACGCCCGCCTCATGGCAGATGTCGGTGAGGGTGATCTCTTCGAACTCGCGCCCGGCAGCGAGCACCATCAGCGCCTCAATCACGCGCGTGCGTGCATCGGCCTGCGGGGGCGCTGTGCGGCTGCTGTCATCGGGGGACGGGATCTCGGTCATGGCCACTCTCCGGACTATCCCTTGAATCTAGGCAGGCCGGAGGAGAAGTCCAAGCGCTCTCAGCCGGAAAGTTCGCCGGCGCGCCGCTTGGCCGCAGCAATGGCCCGCTCCATGAGGGGGGCGAGGCCGTTGGGGCCCATCAGGACGTCGAGCGCGGCCGCCGTGGTGCCACCCGGCGAGGTGACGTTGCGGCGCAGCTGGTCGGCCGCCACCTGAGGGTCACGGTACATGAGCTCGCCGGAGCCCTCGACCGTGGCACGCGCCAGCCGCATGGCGATGTCAGGGGTGAGGCCAGCGGCAATACCCGCCTGGGCCATGCACTCGACAAGTAGGAAGACATAGGCCGGTCCGGAGCCCGACACCGCGGTCACGGCGTCGATCAGCTCCTCGTCGGCAACCCATTCCACCTTGCCAATGGCGCTGAGCAGCGCATCGGCCATGGTCTTGCGGCCCGCATCGACGCTGGCATTCGCATAGGCCCCGGTGATGCCGCGCCCCACCGCAGCGGGCGTATTGGGCATGGCGCGCACCACGGCGCGGGCGCTCGTCACCCGGTCGGTGATGTTCCTGACCGTCTTGCCCGCCATGATCGAGACGATGAGCGTTTGCGGTCCCACGAGCGGCGCGATGGAGGGTCCGGCCGCCTCCAGCGTCTGTGGCTTGATGGCCAGCACCAGCACCTCCGGGGGCGCGATGCTCTCCATGGGCGGATTGAGGTGGAAGCCGGTCGCGGTGGCCACCGCCTGCAGGTCGGTGGAGGGATAGGGATCGACCGCCGTCAGGCTGGCAGGATCCAGCCCAAGCGCCAGCCAGCCTTCCAGCATGGCGCCCCCCATCTTTCCAGCCCCGACGAGGACGAGCGACTTCGGCAATTGGGACACGGTGTCAGGCCTCTCCGGCAGTCTCGAACAGGGCGGACTCAATCGCCTCGCGGGCGCTGCGTCCAGCCCAGATCACGAACTGGAAGGACTGATAATAGCGCTCGCA
>CAISZN010000636.1 GCA_903889985.1 uncultured Hyphomicrobiales bacterium
GATGGCCTCTTCGACCGCCATCCCGACATCAACATCATCACCCACCACATGGGCGGCATGATCCCCTTCTTCGACGGCCGCGTGGGCCCCGGCCTCGACGTGCTGGGTGCGCGCACCAGCGACGAGGACTATTCGCAGATCCTGCCCTCGCTGAAGAAGCCACACATGGACTACTTCAAGCAGTTCTATGGCGACACGGCCATGTTCGGCGCCACGACCGGCGTGAAGTGCGGCCTCGAATTCTTCGGACCGAGCCAGGTGGTCTTCGCCACCGATGCGCCGCTCGGCCCCATCAAGAAGACCTATGACGGCGTCAGCAGCATGGACCTCAGCCCGGAAGATCGTCACGCGATCTTCTATGGCAATGCGGCCCGCCTGCTGAAGCTCTAAAACCAACACAGGGAGGATCTCATGACACGCGCAGGCAAGGCCCTGCTGGCCGTGGCGTTCAGCGCCACACCGGTGCTCGCCGATCCCATTGCCGATTTCTATCGCGGCAAGCAGATGCAGTTCATCATCCGCACGGCGGCGGGTGGCGACTATGATTCCTATTCCCGCCTGCTCGCCCGCCACATGGGCAAGCACATCCCCGGCAATCCCAACATCGTGGCCATCAACATGCCCGGCGCTGGCGGCATCGTGGCTGCCAACTTCGTCGGCAACCTCGCCCCAAAGGATGGCACCATCCTCACCATGGTGAGCCAGGGCCTTCCCGTCGATCAGGCGCTGACACTCAACCCCAGCCTCAAGGTCGACCTGCGCAAGCTCAACTGGATCGGCAATGTGGTGAATGCCAACCAGCTGCTCGTGGTCTGGAACAAGACCAGGGTGCAGACACTTGAGGAGGCCAAGAAGACCGAAGTGAAGATCGGCTCAACCGGTGCCGGCTCCGCCTCCGTGCAGCTGCCCGCCTTCTACAACAACGTGCTCGGCACCAGGTTCAAGATCATCTCGGGCTACATCGGTGGCCAGGAGATCGACCTTGCCATGGAGCGCGGCGAGGTCGAGGGGCGCGGCACCAATACCTACACGGGCTACCAGACCTCGAAACCCAACTGGATTGCCGACAAGCTGATCACGCCGCTCATTCAGGTGGGCCTCGCCAAGGAGCCCGAGCTTCCCAACGTGCCCCTGCTGCTCGACCAGCCGGTGAAGCCGCAGGACAAGCCCCTGCTCGAATATGTCTCCAAGGCGATCACCGTCGGCCGCCCCGTCGCCACGACGCCGGGCGTACCGGCCGAGCGTGTCGCGGCGCTGCGCAAGGCCTTTGACGAGACCCTCCTTGATCCGGAGTTCATTGCGGAAGCCAAGCAGCAGAATGCGGAAGTGCGGCCCATGACCGGCGAGGTCCTCGAAAAGATCATCCGCGATCTGATCGAGGCGCCGCAGGACGTGCGTGACCGGGTCAAGGTTGCCATGGAGCCCAAAGCAAGCGACATCGCCGAAGGCGGCAAATAATCAGGCGGCGCCGCCGCTGCTGCGCTCAGCAAGCAGCGGTCGCTCCTCCATCAGGAAGAGCGAGACGAAGACGCTGGCAAAGCACAGCGCCGTGCCGATGAACAGGATACGGAACTGCGCCGCTGCAGCGATCTTGTCGGCAAAGATCATGTGGCGAACGCCTTCTGCTGAAGCGGGATCTCCCCCGCGCCCTGCCCAGCCGAGAATGATCACGCCAAAAACCGCAATCAGCGTCGTGGCGATGATGCTGCGCACGAAGCTCATGGTGCCGGTGGTCACGCCCATCTGGTGAAGCTCGATGGCATTCTGCACGGAGACCGTGGTCACCGGCGCGACAGGGCCGAAGCCGATGCCGATCATGGCCAGCACGATCTGGAACTCGACCACGCCGATGCTGTCCGCCCGCAGGGCGAGCCAGATGCTCCCAGCCACACTCAACAGGATGCTGAACATCGGCGGATATTTGTAGTGGTTGAGTCGCGCTGCGAGCTGTGCGCCCACCAGCGCGGATCCATTTACGGTGATCATGAAGATCATCAGCGCCGCGCCGGAATTGGAGGGCGAATAGCCATGCACGGACTGCAGGAACATGGGCAGGTAAATGTTCAGCACGATCACCGAGGCCCAGCCGACCGCATTCGCCGCGGTGGCGCAGCGCACGATGGGGTTGCGCATCAGACCAAGGGGGATCAAGGGCTCATCCGCTGTCAGCAAGCGCACCACAAAACCAATCCAGCAGGCAGCTGAGACGAGGGCCGTCGCGATGATCTCGACTGAGTCCCACGCGAAATTATGCCCGCCCGCATTCAGCACGAACATGAAGCTCGCGCTTGCGGCGACGATCAGGCCGGCGCCAAGCACATCGAGCTTATGGGGCCGCTCGTTGCGCGGCAGCCTTTTCAGCAGCGTGCCCGTCACTGCCAATGCCAGCAGCCCGAGCGGCAGGTTCGACCAGAAGATGATCGAATAATGCAGGTGTTCCGCGATGAAGCCGCCATAGAGCGGCCCGATGGCACCAGCGGAGATATAGACCATGGAAAAGTAGGTGTAATAGCGCGCACGCGCCTTGGGGGCGGCC
>CAISZN010000637.1 GCA_903889985.1 uncultured Hyphomicrobiales bacterium
CCCCACACGTCATTGATGATGGTGGCGCCGGCCTCGATCGCGGCGCGTGCTACCTCGGCCTTCATCGTGTCGATGGAGATCGGCACGTCGGTCTTGGCGGCGAGCCCCCGGATGACCGGGAAGATGCGTGCAATCTCTTCATAGGCACTGACCGGCGCATGGCCGGGACGGGTCGACTCACCGCCCACGTCGAGAATGTCGGCACCTTCCGCGACAAGCTGCAGGCCATGGGCGATGGCGCGCTCCGCGTCGAAGAAATCGCCGCCATCGGAGAAGGAATCCGGCGTGACATTGACGATGCCCATGACGAGGGGCCGCGCGCCCAGCACGAGGGGCCTGCGGGCCAGCATCGCCGGGAGTTCAGGCGTCTCCACGACGGGAGCGGGCGTCACGTCACGCGCGGTCTCGGCCGGGTCCGGCGTGCGGTTCACCGTGTCATAGGCCTTCTTGGCGCCGCGCACGCCGCGGCCGAGGGCGAAGAGATATTTATCGAACACGTGGTCCCTCCTGTGCAGGAGACCTCACCGCTGGTGCGGCCATGCCGGCCCGTCACCCACCTGCGCACGATGGCGCAGGAAGGCATCGGCCAGCACGATGGCCATCATGGCCTCGCCCACCGGTACGCCGCGAATGCCCACGCAGGGATCATGGCGCCCCTTGGTGCGGATTTCCACCTCGCCGCCAAAGCGATCGATGGAATGGCGCGTGGTCAGGATCGAGGAGGTCGGCTTCACCGCGAAGCGGGCAACGACGGGCTGGCCTGTCGAGATGCCGCCCAGAACGCCGCCCGCATGGTTGGACAGGAACAGCGGCTTGCCGTCATTGCCCATGCGCATCTCGTCGGCGTTTTCCTCACCGGTGAGGCAGGCGGCCGCCATGCCATCACCGATCTCCACGGCCTTCACCGCGTTGATGGACATGAGGGCGGAGGCGAGCTCCGCATCGAGCTTGCCATAGATCGGGGAGCCCCAGCCGGCGGGCACGCCCTCGGCCACCAGCTCGATCACGGCGCCGCAGGAGGAGCCTGCCTTGCGCACGCCATCGAGATAGACCTCCCAGGCCTTCGCAGCCTCCGGATCCGGGCAGAAGAAGGGGTTGCGGTCCACCTCGTCCCAGTCCCAGCGGGAGCGGTCGATCTTGTGGGGGCCCATCTGCACCAGCGCGCCACGGATGGTCACCTGCGGAATGACCTTGCGGGCCACACCGCCTGCGGCGACGCGCATGGCCGTCTCGCGGGCGGACGAGCGGCCACCGCCACGGTAGTCGCGGATGCCATACTTGGCGTCATAGGCGAAGTCCGCATGGCCGGGCCGGTACTGGTCCTTGATCTCGCCGTAGTCCTTGGAGCGCTGGTCCACATTGTCGATCAGCAGGCCGATGGAGGTGCCGGTGGTGACGGGCACCTCGGCGCCATCGGGAAGCATGAGGCCGGAGACGATGCGGACCTGATCGGGCTCCTGGCGCTGGGTCGTGAAGCGCGACTGGCCGGGACGCCGACGGTCGAGATAGAGCTGCAGATCGGCTTCCGTGAGGGGAATCATCGGCGGCACGCCATCCACGACGGCGCCAATCGAGGGCCCGTGGCTCTCGCCCCAGGTGGTGACACGGAAAAGATGACCGAAGGTATTGTGTGACATGGATCCGATCCAGCTGCGCGCGACACTTAAGGTCGCGGGCGGTCCGGGTCAAATGGAGGGGCCTCATCACCCTCCCCCTTGCTGTTCAGACCGGGGAGATGGGTAACACCTGTTCGGAGACATAGGTAACGGTTTGAGCATCGCTGTTCTGGTCTGTGAAGTCGAGTACGGCGATTTGTTGGT
The DNA here is from genome assembly GCA_903889985.1 of uncultured Hyphomicrobiales bacterium. GTDB lineage: Bacteria > Pseudomonadota > Alphaproteobacteria > Rhizobiales > Beijerinckiaceae > Terripilifer. The sequence continues at coordinate 1,821 of CAISZN010000637.1, forward strand.
GGCGGTAATAAGCTTCA
>CAISZN010000638.1 GCA_903889985.1 uncultured Hyphomicrobiales bacterium
CTTCGATCCGGACCTGCGGGGCGATCTCGACGTGACCGCGACCGTCATATCAAGCGGGCTCTATGTGCTGCGCGCCAGCGAGATGCGGCCCAACGTCGCCCAGTATTTCGGCAATGACGAAGCGACCTTCGAGCGTCGCTCTGCAGTCTCCCATGTGGCCGGAACCACAATTCCGGTGATGCTGACCGTGGCCGAACTGGATCCGATCCCGCTGTCGACGCCGACCTTCGAGATGGCCATCGCCCTGACGCGTCGTGACGGACATTCGCCCCGCCTGCTGCGGCTGGACGACCACAACCATTTCTCGTGCATCTGCAGCATCGGCACCGCGGATACGCGTTTTTCGGGCCCATTGCTCGACTTCGTCCGTTCGTCAGGGCGCTGACATCCCGCCTTGCCCCATGCCGGGGCAAGGCTCTATTGTTGCCGCGAAAAGCCGGTCAGGCTGCGCAATACAAGGAGGAAATACATGGCCGACAAGACCTATGAGAACGTCAAGATCGAGCGGGAGGGTGAGATCACCTTCCTCATCCTGAACCGGCCGGAAAAGCGCAATGCGATGAGCCCGGGCCTGCATTACGACATGGAGGACGCACTGCTGTTCCTCAATGACGATCCGCAGACCAAGGTTGTGATCATCACGGGCGCAGGCGATTCCTGGTGCGCCGGGCAAGACCTGAAACTCTACTTCCGCGAGACGGCGAACAATCCGGCTGAGCGCAAGCGCTCCAATACGGCCAGCCACCATTGGCGCCATGACATCCTCACCCGCTTTTCCAAGCCCACCATCGCCATGGTCAATGGCTTCTGCTTCGGCGGCGCCTTCACCCAGCTCTGCTCCTGCGATTTCGCCATCGCGGCGGAAGACGCGATCTTCGGCCTGTCCGAAGTCAACTGGGGCATCATTCCGGGCGGCATCGTGAGCTGGAACCTCACGGACATGCTGCTGCCGCGCCATGCCATGTATTATGCCGCGACCGGCGAAAGCTTCGATGGCAAGCGTGCGGTTGAGATCGGCCTCGTGAACTTCGCTGTGCCGAAGGATGAGTTGAAGGCCAAGACCCTTGAACTCGCCAACAAGCTCCTGAAGCTCAACCCGAACGTGCTGCGCTTCACCAAGGAAGGTGTGCGCGCCGTGCGCCACATGCGTGCTGACGATGCGCGCGAATATCTCGGCGCCAAGCAGGACTCCCTGCAGAAAGCTGACAAGGAAATTGCCGATCGCGTCGGCATGAAGAAGTTCCTTGACGAGAAGTCCTATCGCCCGGGCCTCGGCCCGTATCAGCGCCCGCAGAGCTGATCGCATTCCTGGGCGGCGCCTCGCGCCGCCCTTTTGCCTTTCAATGGATCGTCACGTGAAGAAAAACATCGACGCGCTCTTTGCGCCGCGCAACGTCGTGCTTGTCGGGGCCTCCGACAAGAACTGGTCGCCGCGCGTATGGGACAATCTGCATCGCTTCGGCTTCGAGGGGCAGGTCTTTCCTGTGAACCCCAACCGCAGTGAGATGTGGGGCGCGCGCTGCTATCCTTCGCTGGCGGACCTGCCCGAGCGTCCCGACCATCTCGCGCTCTTCGTGCCGAATGAGCAGTCCCTGCAGATCCTCGAGGATGGCGGCCTGCTGGGCACGCGCAGCGCGAGCATCTATGCGGCCGGTTTTGGCGAGGGCGGCGACCCTGTCGGGCTTGATCGGGCAAAACGCCTGCGCACCATTCTCGAGCGCTTCCAGATTGCGGCAACAGGTCCAAACTGCATGGGTCTGGCCGCCGGCCGCTCGAAGTTCTGCACCTTCCCGGACGAGCATCTGGAGCCGCTGAAGGCCGGTGGCGTGGCAGCCCTCACCCAGTCCGGCATGCTTGGCCAGACCTACAGCCGCGGGATCGTGGATGCGGGCCTCGACCTTGCCTATCTCGTGTCCTGCGGCAACCAGACTGGCCTGACCTTTGCCGATTACATCGAGCATCTGGCCGATGATCCGGCCCTGAAGGTCATCACCTGCTACATTGAATCCGTGAAGGATGGCGCAAGCTTCCTCGCGGCTGCGCGCACGGCGCGGGCGAATGGCAAGAGCGTCGTCGTCGTGAAGGCCGGTGGTTCTGAAGAGGCCCGCAAGGCGACTCTGGCTCATACAGGCTCGCTTGCTGGCAGCACGGAAGTCTTCGATGTCTTTGCCCGCGAGGCCGGCATCGTGCGTGTCGACAGCCTCGAGGACATGGTGGAGGCTGCGGCCTATCTTTCGCGCATGCCGCGTCCCCGTGGCCGACGCGTCTGCGTGATGACCAATTCCGGTGCGCTCAAGTCGCTGATGACCGAGGCAGCCGAGGTGCATGGCATCGAGCTGTCCGTGCTCGCGCCCGAGACTGCCAAGCGCCTGTATGAAGTTCTTCCCGATGCCGAGACGTCGAATCCCTTCGACAGCAAGCGCACCATCCGCCAGGACGAATATCTCGGCTGCGTGCGCGCTCTCCATGACGACCCGAACGTTGACGTCCTGCTGCTTGCGGAAGAAATGCCACGCGAGGCCGGCATCGAGCGCAAGGTGCGCAACCTGACCGGCCTGAACGATTTCGTTGCCAGCGAAGCAACGAAGCCCGTAGCCGTGTTCTCGCCGCTCACCTTCCATGAGACTGCCTACATGCAGGAGCTGCGCGGACAGCTCTCCGCCTTCCCCTGGCTGCGCGACATCGGCAAGACCTTCCGCACCATGGCGCGCATCCTTGATACGGTGGGCGTGGCACCTTTGGCAGAAACAGCACCTGTCTCCACGTCGCGTTCCGCGCTGGTGGAGACATGGCGCCGTCGTGCCGCGCGGCTGCGCCAGCCAACGGCTCTCAACGAAGCGGAATCGAAAGAGCTTCTGGCAGCCTTCGGTATCCAGCTGCCGCGCGAGATCATGGCGCTTGATCCGGAAGCCGCCGCCAGCGCCGCGGACGAGATCGGCTATCCGGTCGTGGTCAAGGGTGTTTCGGCAGATGTGCCCCACAAGAGCGAGGCGGGGCTGGTCTTTCTCAACCTGCAGAACGCGAATGAGGTTCGCGAGGCTGGTCGCACGGCAATCACCCGCTGCGCCTTGCTGGATGCACCCCTTGATGGATTGCTCGTGGCCCAGCAGGTGTCCGGTGGCACGGAAATGGTGCTTGGCGTCAACGATGATCCGGAAATGGGCCATGCGCTGATGGTCGGCATGGGCGGTGTCTGGCTTGAACTGTTCAAGGACGTGGCCTTTTCCAATCCCTCCATCGATGTGGCTGGCGCTCAAGCAGCCATCGCGCGCACGAAGGCTTCGCATCTGCTGGCCGGCTATCGCGGTAGTGCACCGCGTGACGTGGATGCGCTCGCCAATGCCATGGTCGGCCTTGGCGCCATGGTGCGCGAGATGGGGGACATCCTCGCCGAAGTCGACATCAACCCGATCGTTGTCATGCCACAGGGGCGCGGCGCCATTGCGCTGGATGGCCTCGTGGTTCTCAAGCCACCAGCCTCGTGAGGTCGCACATGGATCGCCGCAGCTTCATCGCCGGTTCGGTTGCCTCGCTTGCTCCCTTGAGCGTGCGCGCCCAGCAGAGCGTGGCGGAATTCTTCCGCGGCAAGACAGTCACCTGCTACATCGGCTATGTCTCGGGCGGCGGCTATGATCTCTACGCCCGCACGATCAGCCGCTTCATGACCAAGCATATTCCAGGCAATCCGGTCATCCTGCCGGTGAATATGCCCGGCGCTTCGAGCATGTCGCTGGGCAATCATCTCGCCAAGCTCGCGCCGCGCGATGGAACCTCCATCGGCGCGGTGAACTCGGCGCTGCTCTTCGACCCGCTGTTCAACGGCTCGAAGTCGAAGGCGCAGTTCACGGGTCCCGATATGACCTGCATCGGCAATGCGGTGACCTCCGCTTCCGTGCTGATTGCCTTGACGAAGTCGGGTGTGACTTCGGTCGATGAACTGCGTGGTACAGGCGACAAGCAACTGGTCATCGCGGCCTCGACCCCCTCGGGGGATACCTTCCTGCTGCCGCTCGCCCTGCGCAACGTACTGGGCCTGCGCCTGAAGATCATCACCGGTTATCCGGGCACGCGCGAAAGCGTCATGGCTCTGGAGACCGGCGAGGTCCTTGGGCGCGTCTGGGATATGGAGGGCATCAAGGCGGCACGGCCCCAATGGCTGAAGGACGGAACGATCCGGATTCTCGCACAGCTCTCCTTGAAGAAAGATTCGGCCGTACCCGGCGAGGTGCCGCTCGCGACCGATTTCGCCAGGACTGATGACGACCGGAAGGTGCTGGGCGTGATTTTCCTGAGCACCATCCTCGCCCGCCCCTACGTGGCACCCCCGGGCGTGCCTGAGGAGCGCGTGCAGGCCCTGCGGTCGGCCTTCATGGCGACCATGAAGGACCCGGAGTTTCTGGCAGAGACCGAGCGGATGCAGATCAATATCGAGCCGGTTGCGGGCGAAGAGATGCAGCAAATGATCCGTGATGCCTATGCATTACCGGATGCGCTGATACAAAGGGTGAGGCAGGCCCTCAATCCAGAGGGCTGAGGGCAGGGGAGAGCAAGCTGAGCCGCGACATTCACATCGTCCACACGTCAGATGTCCATGTGGACCATGAATATACCGCGCGCGCCCATGGCGGCGACGGGACGGTTCCGCTCAAGCGTGTGCTCGATGCAGCCCATGCCCTTGATGCTCATATCGTGTTGCTGGTCGGCGATACCTATGATTGCCACAAGGTGCCGGTCGATCTCGTCCGCCGCACGGGCGACTTGATCCGTGACTTTGCACGACCCGTCATCATGCTTCCGGGCAATCATGATCCCGCGACCGATGATGCTGTGTGGCATGCGGCCGGGCTGGCCGAGATTGCAAATCTGCACATCCTTGGCGTCACCCATGACGAGGTCGTTGTCTTCGAGGATTTTGATCTGGAAATCTGGGGGCGGCCACATCGCGATTACGGCGACATGGTTCCACTCGAAGCCCCGCGCCCGCGCCGGACGCGCTGGCAGGTGGCCCTGGCTCATGGCCATTTCGACCCGGTCCCGAACCGGCAGGTGAGGCCCCGTGCATCCTGGCTGATCGGTGACGACGAAATTACGGCGACAGGCGCTGACTATCTCGCGCTGGGGCATTGGAACCGGGCCGTCCAGGTGGGTACCGGACCCGTGCCGGCTTATTACTCAGGCTCGCCGGACTATGCGCGCACGGTCAATCTGGTGCGTCTGCAGGGCTCCGGGGCTGTCTGCGTCGAGCGCCATCCGATTCATTGGCCGGAAGCGCCGGAAGATTGAGCTGCAGGCCTAGGGGCACGCGTTGCGCCTGACCTCTGGGAGACTTGCAAAACCGCTCCCGATCGTTGATCGTGATCGCACAAAGGGTGCCGCGCGCGCCGACAAGTCTGCAGGGAGAAGCGCTTATGAATGTTGCGCTCGATCACAGGAGCGAGCCGCTCGCCGTTGATCCGGTGACGCTCGAGGTCATCCGGCATGGCCTCGTGTCCATTGCCAACCAGATCGATGCGAATATCAAGCGGACGGCGTTCAGTCCCTACATCTATGAATACAACGACTTTGCCGTCGGCTTTACCGGGCCGGACGGCCAGCTCGTGTCCCAATGCACAGGCGGCATGCCGCCCTTCGTGGCCGATTCCGTTGGCACGGCGGTGCGCGACGGCCTGCTCATCTATGGCAAGGAGCGGCTGCACCATGGCGATGTCATCGTCTGCAACCATGCGGCCGTGCAGGGGCAGCATCTCAACAACACGGTCATGTATACGCCAGTCTATGCGGGCGCAGACCAGAATACCCTGATCGGCTTCTTTGCCATCAACGTCCACTGGATCGAGATCGGCGGCATCCAGTCGAAGTCGACCGACATTTTCATGGAAGGCCTGCAGCTTCGTACCGTGAAGATGTGGTCGAAGGGCGAGCCGATCGAGGAAGTCTATCGCATCATCGAGACCAACACCCGCATGCCGCAGGAACTGCTGGGCGACATTGCCGCCCAGCTTGCCGGTTGCCTGCTTGGCCGCGAGCTGACACGTGACCTGTGTGATCGCTATGGCGTGCCGACCTTCTTCCGCGCCATGGACCTGATCCTCGACCAGTCAGAGGCGGCAGCGCGTGCCTTCATCCGCGCCATGCCCGATGGCGTCTATGTCCATGAGACCTTTCTCGACAATGATCGCTTCGGCGATGATCCGGTGCCGATCAAGGTGAAGATCATCATCGCTGGCGATGAGATGACGGCCGACTATTCTGAGATTGCCGAACAGAGCAGGGGCCCCATCAATTCGGGCTGGTACGGCGGCGGGCAGACGACCGCGCGTGTGGCTCTCAAATATCTCATGGGCTCGGCGGAAATGGCCAACGAGGGCACGTTCCGTCCGCTGAAGATGATCCTGCCGCCGGGCAAGATCCTGAGCGCTGATCCCACCGCGCCGATGTTCATGTATCCCACACCATTTCCCACGGTCATCGACGCTGTGATCAAGGCGCTTGAGAAGGCATTGCCCGAGCGTGTTCCGGGAGGCCATTTCGCCACCCATTCCGGCGTGCGCTTCTATGGGCGCCGCGGCAACGGCCAGTTCTTCGACAGTCACGACTCCGGCCATGGCGGCTGGGGCGCCTGCGCGACCCATGATGGCGCGGGGCCCTTCCGCACCATGGCCCATGGCGATACGCGCATCATTCCGCTGGAACTGCAGGAAACCCTGCTGCCCTATCGCATCGACAGCTTCTCTTTGCGTGAGGATTCCGGCGGGCCGGGCAAGTTCCGCGGGGGCCTGGGCTTCCGCAAGACCTATCGCATGCTCTCGACCTGCAATCTTGGCACCAACCTCGACCGTACGAAGTTCCCGCCCTGGGGCGCCAACGGCGGCGGCGAGGCAAAGCCGGGTCGCTTCATCGTGCGCAAGGCTGGCAGCAGCGACGACATCGTCATCGACAAGGAAAACGCCTATCCCCTGCAGCCGGGTGACGTGGTCTGCGTTGAGACCGGCGGCGGCGGGGGTTATGGCCCCGTGGCGGAACGTTCGCTTGATCTTGTTCAGCGGGATGTGGATGCCGGCTATGTCAGCCATGAGGCGGCGCGCAAGGATTATGGCGTCGAGATCGATGCGCAGGGGCGCGTGCACAGATAAGGCCGAAACGGCCATTCAAAGGGAGGATGCAAGGTGAGCATCATGGGCAATTTGATCCGGGCTATGGGCGTAGCCTGCGCCCTCGCGCTTGTTCTCGCCGCACCCGTTTCGGCACAGGCTCCGAATGAGGCCCTGAAGAAGCTGATTGCGGATGCCAGCAAGGAAGGCACGCTCACGCTGAGCTGGAGCAACAGCACGCTTGCGGGCGTCGAGGGGGCAGCCAAGGCGCAAGTCCTGATGAACAAGGTCTTCGGCACGAACATCAAGATTGATTTCGTTCCTGGCCCTGACATGGCGCGCATCGCCAATCAGCTGACGACCGAGTTCTCGGCCAAACAGACGGCACATGTCGACATCATGCTCGGCGCCGCCACCCAGATCGCGCCCATGGCGCGTCTCGACATCCTGCGTCTGGTCGACTGGAAGAGCTATATGCCCGAGCGCATCACCAACGAGATGGTGGAGATGGACGGTCGAATGGTGCGCATCGTCACGGGCCTCTCGGGCGTGACCTATAATTCCGCCATGGCTCCCATGAAGCCAAAGCTGCTGGAAGACTTCCTGCGACCGGAATGGAAGGGCCGCATTGCCTCGACCCCCTATGCCGCGAGCTTCGATGTGCTGGCCGCTGACGATGTCTGGGGTGAAAAAAAGACCTATGACTTCGTGCGGGCCCTGTCGAAGCAGATCTCCGGCCTGATCCGCTGCGGCGATGCGGAGCGTGTCGCAACGGGTGAATATCTGGCCATCGTCATGGACTGCACAGGACAGGACGCGCTGCTCTGGCAGGAAAAGGGCGCGCCCATCGACCAGATGATGCCGCTCGATGCGGCCCAGAAGCGCTACTACTACATCTCGATCCCCAAGCATGCTCCCCATCCGGCAGCAGCGACCCTCTTTGGCCTTTTCATGCTCACGCCGGAAGGCCAGAAGCTCGCTTATGAGACCTGGAAAACCGATCTTCATCTCCTGCCGGGCTCGACCATGAGCCGCATCATCGAGGGCTACGAAAAGCAGAACGTGCCCTTCAAGGAGGTCACGGCCAGCTGGTGGCTTCAGCATCCCGAGATCGACCAGCGCCGTAGCGAACTCATCAAGATCATCACCACCAAGTGAGCTGCGGCAGGCCTGGGACATGACGACAGCCGCAGTGGAAGGCAGCACGGCCGGGGAGGGCAGAAAAGGCCTTGGCGACATGATGCCCATGGGCATGGTGTCGCTCGTTGGCCTGTTCAGCCTTCTTGTCCTCCTGCATCTGGCCGTCGTTCTCTGGCTGGCCTTCACGACGTCTGCGCCGGGGTCCGTCGACTTCACCTATTCGACGGCAAATTTCTCCGAGGTCTTCACGGATGCACGGACCTGGACGGTTCTGCGCGATACGGCGATCTTCGGCGTTGTCTCACTGATCGTCGCGCTGGCATTCGGCGTTCCGGCAGCCTGGCTCGTGGAGCGCACGGACTTCAGCGCAAAAACGCTCCTCTTCACGCTCATGGCGATCGGCCTTCTCATTCCCGGGTTTGCCGCGGCCATGGGCTGGCTTTTCATGATGCATCCGCGCATCGGCCTCGTGAACCAGTTCCTGCTGCAGACCTTTCATATTGGCCCGCTGTTCGACATCATGACCCTGCCGGGCCTTGGCTGGGTACAGGGCCTCAATCTTGCTCCGCTTGCCTTCATCATGACAGCGGCCGTCTTCCGCGCCATGGACCCAACGCTCGAGGAAGCCGCGCAGATGCATGGCGCCTCGCCGTGGCGGGTTTTTGCCCGCGTGACCCTGCCCCTGGCGGCACCCGGCGTGATTGCAGCATCGATCTATATTTTCATGACGGCCTTTGCCGCATTCGACGTGCCCGCCATCATCGGCTGGGGCAACCGCCTCTTCACCTTCAGCACGTTCCTCTACCTGCTTCTCAGCCCGCAGGACGTGCTGCCGCGCTATGGCCTGGCCGCAGCCCTCTCGACGGTAGCCCTCGTCATCGCAGCGGTCATGAGCTGGTGGTATGTGGGCATGAACAAGCGCTCCCAGCGTTATGCCGTGGTGACTGGCAAGGCCTATCGCCCCAAGCTCATTCAGCTTGGCTGGCGCAAATGGTTCGCCTGGGGTTTGCTCGGTGTCTACTTCCTCCTGAGCAAGATCATGCCGATCTCCC
>CAISZN010000639.1 GCA_903889985.1 uncultured Hyphomicrobiales bacterium
TCATGACTCGATGCTGACCGAAACCCTGCCCCAGAAGGAGCAGGATCCATCGGTCGGTACCAGTGGCAGGTTGCACGATGACGCGCCGCTTGCAAGCGGTGAGCGGGTCGTGTGGATCAGTGCGGATGAGGCGCAGGCAGCAAGCTTGCCATGCGCCTCGGGGGCTCCAGCGCTGAGCGCACGCGACGGCATGACGACGGGCCAGAAGCTCGTCGTAGCCGTCGTTGTGCTCGCCGCCTGTGCCGCCCCTTGTGTTCCCGCCTTGCGTCTTGCCCTGCTGCTTGCAGTGGGATGCCTCATCCTTGGCGCGAGCCTGCTGCGCATCGTGGCGGCGCTTGCCTCGCTGGACCTGCAGCCTGCTGACGCGCCTGTGCATGATGCCATGCTTCCGTCCTACACGGTCATGGTGCCGCTCTATCGCGAGGCCGCAGTGGTGCCCCAGCTTCTGGCCGCGCTCGATGCGCTCGACTATCCGCGCGCGCTGCTGGATGTGAAGCTGCTGCTCGAAGCTGCCGACCCTGTGACGCTCGCAGCAGTGCTCGCGGAGCGCCTGCCGTCCCATGTCGAGGTGCTCGTCATGCCCGATGGGGCGCCGCGCACAAAGCCCCGTGCGCTGAATGCGGCCCTCGCCCGCGCCCGCGGCGATCTCGTCACCGTCTTCGATGCGGAGGACCTGCCCGACCGCGACCAGCTGCGGCTTGCAGCCGCACGTTTTGCAGCCCAGCCCGACCTCGCCTGTCTGCAGGCGCGGCTTGCCATCGACAATGGTGACGATGGCTGGCTATGCGGCCTCTTCGCCATCGAATATGCGGTGCTGTTCGATGTGCTCAATCCAGGCCTCGCAAAACTGCGCCTGCCGATCCTTCTTGGCGGCACCTCGAACCACTTTCGCCGTGCCGCCCTTGAGGCGACCTGCGGATGGGATGCGTGGAATGTCACCGAAGATGCCGATCTCGGCCTGCGTCTCGCCCGCCTGCACCTGCGGGTCGAGGTGCTGGCCTCCTCCACGCTGGAGGAGGCGCCAGCCGACCCGCAGGCCTGGCTGCGCCAGCGCCGGCGCTGGATGAAGGGCTGGGTGCAGACGGCAGGCGTCCATTTCCGCCTTCCGCAGCAACTTTTCCGCCAACTCGGCCCCCGCGACGGGATGGCCGCCCTGCTCATCCTCGCCAACGGCCTGCTCATGCCGCTGTTTGGCATTCCGCTCACGGCCCTCTTCGCCCATGACCTCGTCAACGGGGCACTGTTCCGCTCCGTCTCGCCCCTGGGGGTGGCGCTGGACCTTTTCTGGTGCCTCAATGGGGTCATGGGGCTCGCGGCCCTGATCCTGCCCCTGTGCCTCGCCTTCCGGCGGCGCCGGCTCGCTCGCTGGCGAGGGGCGCTGCTTTTCATGCCCCTGCGCTGGGGGCTGATGACCCTGGCGGGCTGGGCGGCGCTGGTCGACCTCTGGCGGAGGCCCTTCTACTGGGGCACGACCAGCCACGGGCGGGCGCGCCGGCCCCTTGGTTGACCCGGGGGATGGCTCTTTCTAGTGTGCGCCCCCGCGCCAAGGGCCAAGTGGTCCGCGCGTTCTCAAGTCCGCCAAGGGTTGTTCATGTCTTCCGCCGTGCCGGGTGCTGCCGCGCCCCTGTCCCTTCTCGATGCTGCCCGCCAGTCCAATGCCTGGCCCTTCGAGGAGGCGCGCAAACTCGTCGCCCGCGTCGAGCGCACCGGCCAGACCCAGGTGCTCTTCGAGACCGGCTACGGCCCCTCGGGCCTGCCCCATATCGGCACCTTCGGCGAGGTGGCCCGCACCAGCATGGTGCGCCACGCCTTCGAGATCCTCACCGAGGGCAAGATCAAGACCCACCTGCTTGCCTTCTCCGATGACATGGATGGCCTGCGCAAGGTGCCCGACAACGTCCCCAACAAGGAGATGCTGACGAGCCATCTGGGCAAGCCGCTGACGCGCATTCCCGATCCATTCAACAAGTTCGAGAGCTTCGCCGCGCACAACAACGCCATGCTGCGCGCCTTCCTCGACCGCTTCGGCTTCCGCTACGAATTCGCCTCCTCGACCGACTATTATGCGTCCGGCCGTTTCGATGCGGCGCTGCTGCACATGCTCGCCCATGTGGAAGAGGTGACGAAGATCATGGTCGCCTCATTGCGCGAGGAGCGGGCCTCAACCTATTCGCCCTTCCTGCCCATCCACCCCAAGACCGGCGTTGTCATGCAGGTGCCGCTGGAAAGCGTCGATGCGAAGGCGGGCACGATCCGCTGGCGCGATCCCGACACGCACGAGGTCTTCGAGACGCCCGTCACCGGCGGCCATTGCAAGCTGCAGTGGAAGCCCGACTGGGCCATGCGCTGGTTCGCGCTGAAGGTCGACTACGAGATGGCCGGCAAGGACCTCATCGATTCGGTGAAGCTGTCGGGCCAGATCGTGCGCCAGCTCGGCGGCAATCCGCCGGAAGGCTTCAACTACGAGCTCTTCCTCGACGACAAGGGCCAGAAGATCTCCAAGTCGAAGGGCAACGGCCTCACCCTCGAGGAATGGCTCACCTATGCCAGCCCCGAGAGCCTGTCGCTCTTCATGTACCAGAAGCCGCGCGAGGCCAAGCGCCTGCACTTCGACGTCATTCCGCGCGCCA
>CAISZN010000640.1 GCA_903889985.1 uncultured Hyphomicrobiales bacterium
TATGTGCCGCAGGGCCGAGAGATCTTTCCGCTCCTGACCGTGAAAGAGAACCTCGAAACCGGCTATGCCCCGGTGCCAAGCCGCGATCAATTTGTCCCGGACGAGATCTATGATCTCTTTCCCATCCTGAAGGACATGCTGGGGCGGCGCGGTGGCGATCTCTCAGGCGGACAGCAGCAGCAGCTCGCCATCGGGCGCGCGCTCGTCACCCGCCCGAAGCTGCTCGTCCTCGACGAGCCGACTGAAGGCATCCAGCCCTCGATCATCAAGGACATCGGCCGCGCCATCGAATATCTTCGTGGCAAGGGAGAGATGGCCATCGTGCTGGTGGAACAATATTTCGAATTTGCGCGAGACCTTGCCGACGACTTCATCGTCATGGATCGTGGAGCCGTGGTCATGGCAGGCGACAAGGCCTCCATGGTCGAGAACGAAGTCCGCAGCCATATGTCGGTGTAATCCTCCGTGAGCCTCGTTCCCGCCTATATGCGCGCGCTCGGAGAGATCCGGGCTGATTTCGGCACCCAGGGAAGCCGGACGCAGGTGGGGCGCGTCTATGAGACGGGGGGCCTGCGCCTGCGCTTTCCCAATGCCGGCAAAACCTGCGAAGCCGTGATGGTGAACACGGGCGGCGGGGTCGCGGGCGGGGACGAGGCGCGTTTCGACTTCACGATTGGTCCGCAGGCCGCCGTCACCTTCACAACGACAGCCGCCGAAAAGGTCTATCGGGCGCAGGATCAGGCAGCCGAGATCAACGTGTCGCTTCGCCTTGGCGCAGGTGCCTCGGCGGAATGGCTGCCGCAGGAGACGATCCTGTTCGACGGCGCCCGCCTCGCCCGTCGCCTCGATGTGGACATGGAGGCGGATTCGCGCCTGACCCTGATCGAGAGTGTGGTCTTCGGCCGCATGGCCTCGGGCGAACTCACCATCGAGGGCTCCTTCCGGGACCGCTGGCGCATCCGCCGCAACCGGCAGCTCATCTTCGCCGAGGAGATGAAGATCGAGGGCGATGTGACCGGCACCCTTGACCGTCCTGCCGTCGGCGGCAAGGCCCGCGCCACGGCCACTTTCATCCACATTGCGCCCGATGCGGAAGGCCGCATCGAGGAGATCCGCGAGGCCCTCACCGACGCCCCCTGCGACTGGGGCGCCTCGGCCTGGAACGGCATGGCTGTGGTTCGCCTTCTTTCGCCCTCGCCGGAACATTTGCGGGGCGCTATCGTGCAGCTGCTGCAACCCTTGCGCGGCCAGGACACGCCGCGCGTCTGGCAGACGTGATGTCGGGGATTTTCCATGAATTTGACGCCGCGTGAAAAAGACAAGCTCTTGATCGCCATGGCGGCGGTGGTCGCGCGCCGCCGCCTCGAACGTGGCGTCAAGCTCAACCACCCCGAAGCCATTGCCCTCATCACCGATTTCGTCGTGGAAGGCGCTCGCGATGGCAAGAGCGTCGCCGAACTCATGCGCGATGGCGCACAGGTCGTCACCACCGATCAGGTGATGGATGGCATCGCCGAGATGATCCA
>CAISZN010000641.1 GCA_903889985.1 uncultured Hyphomicrobiales bacterium
AGCCTGCCGCTGGCGATGGCCTTGGCTGCGCGGTTCTGGCTGCGCATGGCAAAGGCGTCCTGATCCTCGCGCGAGATCTGGCGATCCTCGGCGAGGTTTTCCGCCGTCTCGCCCATGGCATCAACCCCATAGGCCGCCTTCATCGCCGGGTTGATGAAGCGCCAGCCGATGGTCGTGTCAAAAATCTCTGCATTGCGCGAGAAGGCCTCGGTCGCCTTGCCCATGACGAAGGGCGCGCGCGACATGCTCTCGACGCCGCCCGCGATGGCCACGTCGATCTCGCCGGCGCGGATGGCGCGGGCCGCCGAGCCGACTGCATCAAGGCCCGAGCCGCACAGGCGGTTGAGTGTGACGCCGGGAATTTCGAGGGGGAGGCCCGCCAGCAGCAGGGACATGCGCGCCACGTTGCGATTGTCCTCGCCCGACTGGTTGGCGCAGCCGGAATAGACCTCTTCGACGGCGGAGGCCGGGAGGCTCGGCACGCGGAGCATCAGCTCGCGGATTGCATGGGCGAGCAGATCGTCAGGCCGAACTGCGGAGAGGGCGCCACCATAACGGCCGACTGGGGTGCGCACACCTGCGCAGAGGAACACTTCGGTCATGGCACTCTCCCCGGATATTGAAATCTGGACCGGTGATAGGCGGCGGTTGCCCACATGGTCAAGGCGAGCGGCTGGCTTGGAAGCTGCCACAAGCGGTCAGGCCAGATGCTCAACCTTAACGCAAGCTCGACAGAACCGGACGCATTCGATCCTTCGCGCGAACTCAGGGTTCAAAGGTTTCTGCTAGCGATTTGCAGGGTTCTTGAGTCGATTTTTAATTCCAGGGAAAATCGCCATGCGTGTCCTTGCTCCCAATCCCCTGCTGCCGCCGGTTCATTCTCTCGGGGTCGCGCCCAACCCCGGCCCCGTGCAACTGATGGAAGGTACGAAGGTCGCCAAGCCACCGGCTCCCACCATTCCGGGTGTAGCGGCATATCATCCACAGCAGGACAGCTTTAGCGCCCTGCAGGGACTTCTCGTCACCCGGCAAAGCCATTCGGGATCGGCGTCCCACCAGACAGCAATTGCAGCCTACCGCAGCGCCTGATCCTGCAGGGCCTCCACGATGGCGCGCATCAGGTGATCTAGTTCATCGGGCGCAATGGTGAGGGCCGGAGTCAGGTAGACGATGTTGCGGAAGGGCCTGATCCAGCATCCACGTGCGATCAGTCGGTCCTGCAGGACCTGCAGGTTGATGCTGGCATCGAGCTCCACGACACCGATGGCCCCCCTGACGCGCACATCCACCACGCGGGGCAGCTCACGGCAGGGAGACAGGCCCCATTCGAGCTGTTCGGCCAGGCCCGCGGCTTGCTCAAGCCGCGGCTCCCGTTCGAACAGGTCGAGCGAGGCATTGGCGGCCGCGCAGGCCAGCGCATTGCCCATGTAGGTCGGCCCGTGCATCAGCGCGCGCTGCGGATCATCGCTCAGAAAGGCCTCGAAGACATGGCGCCTTGCGATTGTTGCAGCGAGCGGCAGCGTGCCGCCCGTCAGGGCTTTCGAGAGGGTCACGATGTCGGGCACCACGCCCGCGCCCGTGCAGGCGAAGAGATCCCCCGTCCGGCCGAAGCCGGTAAAGATTTCATCGAAGATCAGTAGCAGGCCGAATTCATCCGCCAGCCCGCGCAGGCGATGCAGCACCGCGTCCTGGTGGAAGACCATGCCGCCCGCCCCCTGTACGCGGGGTTCGACAAGGATGGCGGCGAGGTCGTGCCGGTGGGCTGCGATGGTGTCTCGCAGGGCCGAAACGCCCGCCTCGTCGCGCGGCAGGTCGGCAATCACCTGTTCCGCCAACACGCCCGCGAACATGGCATGCATGCCCTCTTCGGGATCGCAGACCGCCATGGTGGCGAAGGTGTCGCCATGATAGCCGCCGCGGAAGGACAGGATCTTGCGGCGGCCCTCCTCGCCCCTGTTCATCCAGAACTGGATCGCCATCTTCATGGCGACCTCGACGCTGACCGAGCCGCTCTCGGTGAAGAACACCCGCTCCAGATCGCCCGGCAGCAGCGCCGCCAGCCGCGCAGCAAGCCTGTAGGCCTGCTCATGGGCAAGCCCGCCGAACATTACATGCGGCATGGCTTCGAGCTGCGCCCGCACAGCCTCGGCGATATGGGGATGGTTGTAGCCATGGCAGGCGGTCCACCAGCTTGCGATGCCGTCGATCAGTTCGCGCCCGTCGGCGAGCCTGATGCGCGAGCCCTGCGTGCCGGTGACAGGCAGTGGCAGGGCAGCTGTCTTCATCTGCGCATAGGGCAGCCAGACATGGGGCCACCCGGCTTGGAACCAGTCGGGGTCAGCCACGCCCGGCGCAGGCATCGGTCGTCATGCCGAGTCGCGCGAACAGGGCCCCATCGCGATCCTCGCCGGGATTCGGCGTGGTCAGCAGCTTCTCGCCGCTGAAGATGGAATTGGCACCCGCGAGGAAGCAAAGGGCCTGTAGTTCGTCGGTCATGTCCTTACGGCCGGCCGAGAGGCGCACCATGGAGGCTGGCATGACGATGCGCGCCACCGCGATGGTGCGCACGAACTCGATGGGGTGGACGCGGTCGGCGCCTGCGAGCGGCGTGCCCTCCACCTGAACCAGCAGGTTGATCGGCACGCTCTCGGGATGGCCGGGCAGGGTGGCGAGCGCGTGGATCATGCCGACGCGGTCCGCATCACTCTCGCCCATGCCCACGATGCCACCGCAGCAGACATTCATTCCTGCGTCGCGCACATGGGCGAGGGTGTCGAGCCGGTCCTGATAGGTGCGGGTCGAGATGATCTGCGGGTAGAATTCCGGCGAGGTGTCGAGGTTGTGGTTGTAGTAGTCGAGGCCGGCCCCCTTGAGGCGCTGGGCCTGTGGGCCGGTGAGCATGCCCAGCGTCATGCAGGTCTCAAGGCCCATGGCCTTCACGCCCTCGACCACCTCGCAGAGGTCATCCATGTCGCGGTCCTTGGGCGAGCGCCAGGCGGCGCCCATGCAGAAGCGCGAGGAACCGGCGGCCTTGGCCTGCGCAGCGGCCTTGAGCACCTCCTGCGTGTCGATCAGCTTGGAGGCCTTCAGCTCGGTCTCGTGATGGGCGCTCTGGGGGCAGTAGGCGCAATCCTCGGGGCAGCCACCCGTCTTGATCGACAGCAGGGTCGAGAGCTGCACCTTGGTCGGGTCGAAGCGCATGCGGTGCACGCTCTGGGCCCGGAACATCAATTCGGTGAAGGGCAGGTCGAAGAGGGCGCCGATCTCGTCCCGGGTCCAGTCGGTGCGGACTTCGCCATCCTGTTTGGACCGGTGGAGGGAACTGTCGACCGCGTTCATGAAACACCCTTCGGTTGCGCGGTCTTACATGCCTCTTTAGGGTCCGCCCGGCAAGCGCGTTCGGCCGCGCCGGGGTCATCCGACCCTCAGACCTTTTGGGTAGATGC
>CAISZN010000642.1 GCA_903889985.1 uncultured Hyphomicrobiales bacterium
CGCGCGCAGCCTGATAGCAATGAGGCTGCAAGGCTAACCGTAAAAAGTTTGACTACCATTTTCATTCGACCGTTCCTGCGCTGCATAGATGATGAGAGTTATTGCAACACTCCTTGGTCCATTCAGTGAAGGCGAGTAAGCACCATCAATTCCCACGAGCCATGGGATATATTGTAGCTTCAGCGCTCGACCAGAGCTGTGATACCAAATCGAGCTTCGAAATGATCTCCGGCTGAGTGCAGCTATGCCGTAAAATCGGAATTTCCTGAGAAATTGTGATTGGGATGATCTGTTTGAGCATGTCGATATTGATATTTAGAACCTTCTGCGATCGCTCGCTGTCCCCTGGGTCCTCCATCAGCGACGTAATGATAGCCGTGTAATAAATGGTATCGATACGCGAATTCACCTCTGATACAGCGTTTCTTAGTCCTTGATAACATGCCGACAAAAGCGACGCGGCGGAGTTTTTGCTTGCTAAATATTTGATCGATCCCGCAATTTCCAAGTCCGCGCTATTGATCCTGCGCGCTATGTCAGTCAGTCGCTCAATACGACCCCGATCAATCGAGGCAGCGATTGCAGTTTGGCTAATCGCTGATTGCAGTATGGACACCAACAAGAAAAACACCGCTGGAAGCCAGCAGCAGTTTGGCCGCATTCGAAAGCGGGTGAAACTCGAATTGTAGAGATCTTCGTACCGCTCCGTTCGCATAATCGCGCCCCTTTTTCATAGCCAAGCGTACAGCGTCGATGGCGCTAGATGCCAGAACTTTAGGCAAATTATTCTGGGGGCCGAAGCGATGTGGCTACCTCAAATCAGGGGGGTGGGGTGGACCACTGTAGAGGCCAAGCTGAGTTCGCCTGGTCTATGCCATCAGGGAAATCCTACGCAGCAAGCATGCTGACTTTGTCTCTGAAGTTAACTTAGCTCACGTCTCAGCTAATTTGTGGACCATTTTGTGGGCCAACGCCAACCTCTAGCGAGAATAGATATATAAATCAAATTTTTATTCAGATTGAATGGCGGAGACGGAGGGATTCGAACCCTCGATAGGGCTTTACAACCCTATAACGGTTTAGCAAACCGCCGCCTTCAGCCTCTCGGCCACATCTCCGCATGCTGCGGCAAGCCGACAGCGATCGTCATATGCCTCAGCGGGCCCGCCTTGGCAAGCAGGGCGGATGCTCCTCCTGCAATCAGGAGATTTTGGCCACAAATTGCACGATGACGCTGATCGTGGGCTCATCGAGCAGCAGGGGCGCGTGGCCTTGGCCGGGCACCGTATGACTTTCGAATCGTGGGTGACGCGCGGCCATGCCGGCCAGAGTTGCCTCGGACAACAGGTCCGTGTTTTCCCCCCGGATTGCCAGGACAGGCACATGGGCGAGGCCTTCGAACTGGGGCCAGAGTTCGGGCAGGGGGGCCTCGAGGTCGAGGGCGGCGAGCGGGCGCATCAGGTTGGGGTCGTAGCGCGCAGAGAATCGGCCCTCCTTCTCGATGAAGGTGAGCCTTGCATAGGTCTCCCATTCCGCCTCGCTGAGGCCGGTGAACTGGGCGCCCATGATGCTCTTGGCCAGATTGACCGCATCGCTCCAGGAGCGCGGGGCTGGCAGCTTGCCCACATAGCCGCGGATTCGGGCGAGGCCCTTGGCCTCCAGCGCCGGCCCGATGTCATTCAGCACCACACCTTTCAGCAGGGTCGGGCGGGTCGCGGCGAAGATCATCGAATGCAGGCCGCCGCGCGACGTGCCGATCAGCACCGCCTCGCTGATTCCGGCTGCTGCGAGAACAGTCAGGATGTCGCCATTTTCGACGGCAAGGTCGTAGTTCTTCCAGTCCTTGTCCCAGTCGGAGAGGCCGCGGCCGCGATAGTCGAGAGCCACGACACGCCGCTCGGACTTGAGGTGGCTTGCGAGGGCATCGAAGTCTTCGGCAGTTCGGGCAAGGCCGGGCAGGCAAACCACGGGGGTACGTCCTTCCGGGCCTCCATGGTCACGCAGATGCAGGCGCAGGCCATCCTGCGCGGAATAAAAATGGCTGACGGGTTCTGAGGACATGGGCTGGCTCTGTGAGGACGAGAGCATCCTAGCCCATGCAGGCGGCCGGCGAAATGACGCTAGGGGCGGCTCGCCACCGTGCGCAGGGTCCGCTCGGTGTCGAAGTCTCCGCTTTGCCCGAAGCGGGCGCGATACATCTCCAGATTCTCGACCACGCGCTGCACGTAATTGCGTGTTTCGGTGAAGGGAATGCGCTCCACCCAGTCGATCGGATCCACGTCCGGTTCGCGGGGGTCGCCATAGGCGCTGATCCATTCCTTCACCCGGCGGCCGCCAGCATTGTAGGCCGCAAAGGTGAGAATCAGCGACCCGCGGGTTTCTTCCAGCAATTCGCCAAGATGGGCAGCCCCGAGCTGGGCATTGAAGGCCGCATCGTTGAGCAGGCGCCCCTCGTCAAAGGGCACGCCGGCATGCTGGGCCGTGCGCCGTGCCGTCGGGACGATCATCTGCATCAGGCCCTTGGCCCCCGCTGATGACTGGGCCTTGACCTCGAAGGCGCTTTCCTGACGGGCGATCGCATAGACAACCTGCAGGGGAGCCGAATTGGCCAGCGGCTCGAACAGGGGGATGCCGAAGATGGGGAAGGCGGCCTCATCCACCGCGAAGCCGCGCTGGCCAAGCAGCTTGCCAACCAGGAGGCTGGCGCGGGCATTCCGTGAGGCGGCGAAAACCTGTGCCAATGCACCAATCTGGGCATGATCATGCAGGTTGCGGGCAGCATCGACCGCAAGGGTTGTTGCAAGGTCTTTCTGATCGTTGGATTCCAACAGCTCGACAGCGCGGATCGTCTCGCTTCGCTCATCACCTGTTGCAATCTTTTCCGGCATCCGGACTGGCAGGTCGGTCAGGCCGAGCCTGGTGCGCGCGAGCTGGCCGTAATATGTGCTCGAATGTTTCGCTGCTGTCTCGAAATAGGACTTCGCCTTGTCCGGTTCGCCTGCAGCCTCCGCGGTCCGGCCCTGCCAATAGGCAGCGCGTGATTGGGAGAGTGGCGAGGAGGCGATCTGCGCGCAGGTCTGGAAGTGGGCGGCAGCCTTTGCAGGATCCTTGAGGGAGCGCAGGGCGATCCAGCCGGCATGAAATTCAGCTTCCAGCCGGGACTCTGCCGATTCTGCTGAGTGTTCAGCTGCTACCCGATAGGCCGTGACTGCATCGCCGGCATCGAGTAGCTTGCGGGCGATGAGCCGCCGCTCGGTCCACCAGTCATCGGGTGAGACGAGGCTGGCGAGGTCCCTGGGGGCCGTGAACAGGGTCTGGGCGGCCTCACCAACCTTCCCATCGCGGCGAAGTTTCTGGACCTTCGCAAACAGCAGTGTGGGATCCTTGCGAAGGTCTGCGGGCAGGGCATTGAGGACCTTGTCCGAGAGGGTCTCCCGGGCCTTTAGAAGGGACACCAGATCGGCGCCTCCATAGGCTGCGAAACGCAGACTGGCAGCTCCCTGATCCTTGTAGAACATCCGGTCGGAACGGAATTTGTGATCGGCCTTTGTGAGCGCGTCCGGGA
>CAISZN010000643.1 GCA_903889985.1 uncultured Hyphomicrobiales bacterium
ACCTATTTCACCGTGGGGCCGAAGGAAGCGCGCGCCTGGACCATCGAGAAGGGCACCAAGGGCCCGGCAGCGGCTGGCGTCATCCATACGGATTTCGAAAAGGGCTATATCCGCGCCGAGACCATTGCCTATGACGACTATGTCACCTGCAAGGGTGAGTCAGGCGCGCGCGAGGCCGGCAAGTTCCGGCTCGAAGGCAAGGACTATGTGGTGCAGGACGGCGATGTCATGCACTTCCGCTTTGCCAACTGAGGTGGGCCGCGAGCCTCCGGCGCGCAGCGCGGCTGGAGCCGCGCGGTCCCGGCCAGTCAGAGGGAGAGCTGCGTGAGGACCTTCGAGGATTTTCCGGTTGGGCTGGAACTTCGCTTCGGCGCCTATGAGGTGACGCGCGAGGAGATCATTGCCTTCGCGCAGGAGTTTGATCCCCAACCTTTCCACCTCGATGACGAGGCTGCGCAGAAGAGCCTCCTGCAAGGGCTCGCGGCGTCCGGCTATCACACCTGTGCCATGCACATGCGTCTGATCTGCGATGGCTATCTCAACAAGTCCATGGGGCTTGGGGCGCCGGGCATCGACGAAATTCGCTGGTTGCATCCGGTCCGTCCGGGCATGAGGCTCAGTGCCGTCCACAAGGTGGTCGGCACCCGCGTGCCGCGCTCGCGTCCCGAGCTGGGCTTCGTGCAGATCGAGAGCCAGCTCATGGACCAGACCGGGCTCGTCGTGATGACACTGAGCAATGCAGTGATGTTCGGGCGCCGTTCCCATGACGTGCCGGAGCGTGAGTCCGAAGGGGTCATGCCCGCGCGCCGCGCGCTGGAACCCGACCCGCCACAGATCGATCCAGCCCTTCATGCGACCCGCTTCGGCCCCTATTACGATGATGTGGTGATTGGCGCGCGGGTGGATCTCGGCAGCTACCATTTCGACGAGGCGCGCATCCTGCGGTTCGCGCGGGCCTATGATCCGCAGCCTTTCCACCTGAGCGACGAGGCCGCGTCGAAAATGCATTTCGGGCGCCTGGCGGCCTCGGGCTGGCATACGGCAGCCGCCTACATGAGCCTCTATGTGCGCGCGCGCGACAAGGTGCGCGCGGCGGCGCGGGCGAGGGGCGAGGAGGTCGTCAGCAATGGCCCATCGCCCGGCTTGCGCGACCTGCGCTGGCTGAAACCTGTGCTCGTGGGTGATACCCTCACCTATGAGACGACGGTGACGGGCAAGCGGGCGCATCTGCGTCCGGGCTGGGGCATCATCACCAGCCGCGCCACGGGCACCAATCAGCATGGGGTGCGTGTCTATCAGGCAAGCGGGGCCGTCTTGCTGCCCATGCGCCCCTGAGGCCTAGTGTCCGTCGAAGGAGACGAGGGTGCGCACAGGCACGCCCATGTCGCGGATCTTCTGGGCGCCGCCGAGTTCCGGCAGGTCAATGACAAAACAGGCGGCCACCACATCGGCACCGATCTGCTTGAGCAGGCGGACAGCGCCTTCGGCCGTGCCGCCGGTTGCGATGAGATCATCCACCAGAATCACACGCTCGCCGGGATGCACGGCGTCCTGATGCATCTCCATCTCGTCCACGCCATATTCAAGCGAATAGGCGATGGAGACGGTGGTGAAGGGCAGCTTGCCCTTCTTGCGGATCGGCACGAAACCGGCCGAGAGCTGATGGGCCACAGCGCCGCCAAGAATGAAGCCACGCGCTTCCATCCCGGCCACCTTGTCCATCTTCGTGCCGGCCCATGGCTGCACCAGTTCGTCGATGGCTCGACGAAAGGCGCGCGGATTGCCGAGCAGGGTCGTGATGTCGCGGAATGCGATGCCGGGCTTGGGATAGTCCGGAATCGTGCGGATGGCGGATTTCAGGTCTTCTGTGAGGGTCATGCGCGGGTCCGGTGATGCGGGCGCATCATAGGATGCGGGGCCTGCAAGGCAAGATCGGGGATCAGGACATCGCTGTTTTGGCGATGGGCCGGGAGAAGTCCCAGCTTGAGGCGGGTGCCGGCTTGCCGAAGAAATAGCCCTGCATCTGGCCTACGGCAGCTGCGCGCAGCAGTTCGAACTGTTCGGGCGTCTCGACGCCTTCTGCAGTGGTCACCACATCGAAGGCGCGGGCAAGGGTGGTGGTGGCCGACACGATCGCCGCACAGCCCCGATGCACCGCCATGTCGTCGATGAAGGATTTGTCGATCTTGATCTCGTCGAAGGGGAACATCTTGAGATAGCTCAGCGATGAATAGCCCGTGCCGAAATCGTCGAGCGCAATGGCCAGGCCCAGGTCCCGCAGGGCATGAAGGGCG
>CAISZN010000644.1 GCA_903889985.1 uncultured Hyphomicrobiales bacterium
AAATACAGCAATGCAAAGATCGTGGTCGGCATCGGCGGTGCGGCGCTTCCTTACGTGCTAGGCCGCCTGCGTCGCAACGCCAGCCTCGACAAGTCGCTGGGCGACCCCGAGGCGAGCCTCGCCGCGCTCTATTACGATACGATCGTGCAGGATGCCGCGACCCTGCGCTTCCTTGCCGACAAGGTCGGCACGGGCCGTATCATGATGGGCTCGGACATGCCGTTCCCGATCGGCGATCTGACACCGATGAATGTGGTCAAGGAAGCTGGCTTCTCGGCCTCCGAGGCGGCGGCCATGAATGGTGGCCTCGCCCAGACACTCTTCCTGAAGTAAGGGGCAGACGCGTGACCAAATCAGGACAGGACACCAGAGGCTATCGCGACCTGCACGATCATCTCGATGCGCTGCGCGCTGAGGGGCTGCTCGTGGAGGTGGACCGTCCCATCGACAAGGACAGCCAGTTGCATCCGCTGGTGCGCTGGCAGTTCGTGGGTGGCATTGACGAGCCACAGCGCAAGGCCTTCCTGTTCAAGAACATCACCGATGGTCTTGGTCGCAAATACGATATCCCGGTTGTCGTGGGTGCAATTGCAGCCAACCGCCAGATCTATTCCATCGGCATGGAAGCTCCGGTGGAGCAGATTCAGGCGAAATGGGATCATGCCATTGCCAATCCCATCGCCCCGCGCGAGGTGAGCGATGCCGCTTGCCACGAAGTCATGCACGAAGGACGCGATCTCATCGGCGAGGGCAAGGGCCTCGACATGCTGCCGATCCCGGTTTCGACGCCGGGCTTCGACAGCGCTCCGACCCTGACCGCCACCAATGTGGTGACAAAGGATCCTGTGACAGGGGTCCAGAACATGGGCACCTACCGAGCCGCGCTGAAGGCCTCCGACCGTCTCGTGGTGCGCATGGCGACCCGCGTCGGTGGGGCTGGCGGCTACCAGCATTACCGCGAGCACCAGAAGCGTGGGGACAAGGAAATGCCCTGCGCCATTGTGCTTGGCTGCCCGCCCTACGTCGCCTTCATGGGCCCTCAGAAGTTGCCGCTCGGTATGGATGAACTGTCAGTGGCCGGTGGCCTTGCAGGCGCGCCCATCAACATGGTCAAGGCAAAGACCGTCGACCTCATGGTTCCAGCTGAAGCTGAAGTGGTGATCGAGGGCTTTATCGACACCGAATATGTCGAGCCTGAAGCTCCCTTTGGTGAATCGCACGGCCATGTGGCACTCGAAGAATTCAATATGCCGATGCGGGTGACGGCGATTACCCATCGCCGCAATCCGATCATTCCTTCCTACATCAGCCAGGTGGCGCCGAGCGAAAGCTCCGTCATCAAGCGCGTGGCCTATGAGCCTCTGTTCCTGAGCCATCTTCGCGACGGGCTGAGCATCAAGGGTGTCAAGCGCGTGTCCCTGCACGAACCGCTGACCGGCCTGCTGCGTGTGACGGTGATCACGGTTGAGCGCAATACGCCGCCGACTGAAGTCTGGCGTGCGCTTTATGGCGCGGCCTTCTTCAAGGGCGATTGCGGCAAGATCTGCATTGCAGTCAACGATGATATCGATCCAGACAATGCAGACTCACTGCTCTGGGCTCTCGCCTATCGGTCCAATCCGGTGAAAGACGTGCGCACGCTGGAATCGCGCGGGCAAGGGCATGGCCCCAAGCGCGAACATGGCGGTGAGGAAGATTCGACGCTCCTGATGGATGCGACGATGAAGTCGGACATGCCGCCACTTGCCCTGCCAAAGAAGCCGTACATGGAAGATGCCAAGCGCATCTGGGAGGAAATGGGCCTGCCGCAACTGCGGCCGCAGTCACCCTGGTTTGGCTATTCGCTTGGCGATTGGCTACCCCAGTGGGATCAAGCGGCGGAGCGTGCTGCCACCGGCCACTATCTCGAAAACGGGCGCATCAGTGCCCAGCAAAGACGCAAGGGGCTGGTGCCCGAAACCAAGTTCAGGCCGGACGAACCCTGACAAAAGGGACGTCCTCGGAGGAAACAGGCTTATGGGTTTCAACAAGCTGCTGCGAGCTGCTACCAGCCTTGCCATCCTCTTGGCCGGGTTGCTGTCGACGCCCTCCTATGCGCTCGACAAGGTCTCCATCGTTGTCTTCGGTGCGCCGTCCCTTGGTGCGCTGTTGCAGCCGATCATCAAGTCCAACAAGATCGATGAGAAGAACGGTCTGGACATCGATTTTCAGGAGCGTACCCCCGACGCCTATACGGCGCAGTTCAACTCGGGCGAGTTTCAGGTTGGCGGTAGCGCAGCCGTCCTGACCGTCGGTCTCGCCGACGTGCGCGGCGTCAAGGTCTCCTATCTCTTCAATCTCTTTGACTTCTGGGGCGCTGTGGTGACTTCGCGTCCTGACGTGAAGGTGCTGAAGGATCTCGAAGGAAAGGATCTGGCTGCAGCCCGTGGCACGACAAATTTCATTAT
>CAISZN010000645.1 GCA_903889985.1 uncultured Hyphomicrobiales bacterium
GGCCGTGATCACCGGCAGCGTGGACCTTGGTGTCGCCATCGGCACGACCGGCATCATGGCCGCCGTGGTGAAGGGCGCGCCCGTGCGGCCGATCTCCAATTCCATGACCGGCGCGGATGATCTGTTCTGGTACGTGCCGGCAGACTCCCCGATCAAGACCATGAACGATGCTGCGGGCAAGACAGTGGCCTATTCCACCAATGGCTCCTCGACCCATCTCGCCGTGCTCGGCTTCCAGCGGCATTTCGGCGTGCAACTGAAGCTCACCCCGACCGGTGGGCCGCCGGCGACCCTGACGCAGACCATGTCGAAGCAGGTGGACGTGGGCTGGTCCCTGCCGCCCATCGGCGTTGATTTGCTGCAGCAGGGCAAGATCCGCATCATCGCACGTGAAAGCGACGTCCCGGAATTCCGCGACCAGACTGTGCGCATGAATGTCGGCAATCTCGGCTTCATCACCGGCAAGCCCGACGTGCTGAACCGTTTCCGCGCCGCCTATCAGGAGACGGTCGACTGGATGTATGCGGGCGATGAGGCGCTGGAAACTTACGCCGCCTTCGCGCAGGTCACCAAGGATCTGGGCAGGGAAATACGCAATTCATTTTTCCCCAAGGATGCATTGCGCGTAAACCGGCTGTCGGGTCTCGACAATGCCATGAAGGACGCGATCGACCTGAAATTCATCGCGGCCCCGCTCACGAAGGAACAATCGGACGAATTCGTCCGCTATTACGCGAAATAGGCGACAGCGCCGTCACAAGTCGAACAGACGTTGGGAGGATTCATGAACATTCGCCGCCGCATGGCCATTGCAGCCGCCGCCTGTTTCGCACTTGCCGGACAGGCTCTTGCGGAAGACCTGTTGAAGCTCGCCATCCCCCAGCGCGGGAACTGGGATACGGGTATCCCTGACATTGGCATGAAGGCCGGCATCTTCCAGAAGCACGGTCTCAAGCTCGAAATTCTCTACACCGCGGGTGCAGGCGAGACGACACAGGCCGTCATCTCCGGCAGTGTCGACATCGGCACGGGCACTGGCACGAGCGGCATCATGGCGGCCTTCGCCAAGGGCGCGCCGATCAGGCCCATTTCATCAGCGATGACAGGGGCCGACGACATCTTCTGGTACGTGCCGGCTAATTCTCCGCTGAAGACACTGAAGGACGCGGCCGGCAAGACAATGGCCTATTCATCCAACGGTTCGTCCTCCAATCTCGGTGCGCTGGCGCTGATCCGGCAGGCGGGCGTGGACATCAAGGCCGTGGCCGCAGGCACGGCGCCAACGACCTACACACAGGTTATGTCAGGCCAGATCGACATCGGCTGGTCGGCGCCGCCCTATGTGGTTGAAGAGGTGAAGGCGGGCAAGGTGCGCATGATTGCACGCGAGAGCGACCTCGAAGCCTTCCGCAACCAGACCGTGCGGATGAACTTCACCAACATGAACGTGATCACCCAGAAGGCCGACCAGCTGAAGCGCTTCAACGAAGCCTACGAGGAAACTCTCGACTGGATGTATGCCAACCCGGCAGCACTGAAGACCTATGCGGAATTCGCCGGCATCACCGAGGAGCAGGCCAAGCTGATCCGCGACGAATATTTCCCGAAGAACAACCTGCTGCCCAAGCGCATCTCCGGCCTCGATAATGCGATGGCCGATGCGCTATCGCTGAAGTTCATCAATGCGCCCTTCACCAAGGAGCAGATGGACGACTTTTTGAAGTATTACGCGAAGTAGCAGAGGCTAGCACGGTTCCTGCCGCATTTGCGCTCTACGCCGCAGGCCCTTACCCC
>CAISZN010000646.1 GCA_903889985.1 uncultured Hyphomicrobiales bacterium
ACTAGCCTGTTTCGAAGCAGCGAACAATAGTCAAAGGCATGAATTGAGCCTCAGGCGATCCGGTGATCATTGGCTTTCAACTTCACGGCTTCGCGCCTTGTGGCTCCCGCATCCCCCACCTCGCGAATGAGTATTCGTTCATCCTCTGCAACGATCCCAAGGTCAACTTCGTGGTCCGGAAATACTGCGATGACCCTTCGGCCGATTTGCACAAAGACCGTGTAGGTCGCCCTTGTCGCGTGGCTGGCAAGACTACGGATTTCGGTGTGGTATGGCTCGGCCCGCCACGCATTGGGAACCCCAGGGTCGACGTGAACTACTATTTCCTTGCCATCGGGTTTTAGCGCTACCACGAGTTTGCTGCGCGCCGGCAGCCAGTGTGGGCCGAGCGCGGGCCACATCAAATATCCACACTGAAACTGTTGGCACTCATTCGGCCGGTCAGAATAGATTGCGCAACCGCGCCCCTGAATGCAGTGCTGACACCATTGGCCGTTGGGTTTGTTGATTTTCTCGACGGTCAGCACCTTGCAGCAAAGAGTGCATGAACCGCAGTGTCTCCCCTCAACGACCGCTTGCATCATCTCCATCGACTCTTGTTCTGCAATGTCCGCATTCGGTCAGCGTTGAGGAGCGGGAGATCTGTCAGGACGCGTCAATGACCTTTGGCAGCTTTGATGACACTGTATTGAATGTAGCAACCAGTCCCGTAAAGCACTGTGTATTTGACATCATTCCTGTTTTTTGGATCCCGCCAGGTCTCGATGCTGTAGAGCATGTCGGCCGTGCCGCCGCCCGTTGGTGGACCATAAATGGTGTTGGCGCTCAGGTGAAGGTCGAGGCAAGTGCCCTGACGCGTATTCGTTGGCATATCCGGCCCGGTGTGCGGTTCAGCGCCGGCATCAGGGGCCATATCCATGCTCGCGGACGGATCATCCAGGACCAGTGTCACGGATGAAAGCTTGTCAGCCGCGTCGAACCCAAAGTCGGCTCGGAACAAAAATGTTCCGATTTTGTATGGCGCGACCAGCTTGCTTACATTTCCGTCGCTGTCCGGGCGGAGATCCGTCCCTTCTTTCGCTCGATTGTTCGAAGCGCTGAGCACCTCCTGAGGGGTCATGCCCCATTTGGTGTATTCCCAGTCAGCCTTCGCCGAGGTCCAGCCGCAGCAGGCTAACGCAACGACAATTCCAGGAAGTGTCATTCTCATTTAGCCATGCCCCCAGACCGCAACGCATCTGTCTGGCCATCGTATGATGACGCCTGCGTCTTTCCAGACGACCACCGGTGACCAGGTCAGGCTAGTAGGGATAACCGGGCATCCTCGGTGCCCCAGGCTTCCAATCCGGTACGCGAACCCAATTCGTTCCGATGGGCATCTTGATCTTCGGCAGATTGCTCTCGTCGAGGACCATGTCATCCGGGATCAGTTTGTTGAGGACCATCAGATAGGCGGTCAGGGCATAGACCTCGTTTGGCTTGAGCGTCCCCTCAGCCCCGAGAGGCATGCCGCGATTGATGTAATCCCAGGTGATGATCGCATTCGGCGCTAGGATTGGAAGAGCGCCGGGTGCTTCGCCACCGTTGACCCGCTTCCATGGATCGTCACCGGGGCCAGTCCCCTTGTTGCCGATCAGATTGGGTGCAGAGTTTATCCCTCCGACGCCAGCCGGCCCATGACAGGTGATGCAGTTCTTCTCGGTATAAAGGGCCTCGCCTTCGGCAGCGGTGCCCCGGCCCTTGGGAAGGCCCTCACCCGTTGGGCTGATGGTGATGCTCTGGGCGAGTTCTGCCGCAGTCGGCGCTCTCCCGATATTGTAAGTCTGCGCCAGCGCTGGACACGTCAGGAGCAGCAAAATGGGGACGAACCTAAACGATCCCATTTGACACACTCCCGTCCTTGGCAATCTTCCACGGCATGATGCTGTTGTTGGTGCCGGGCGGTCGGAAATTTGGAGCGTATGGAACGCCCAATGCCTTGGCCACTTCCTGTCGGGTCGGCTGGATGACTCCCGTCTCGTCCGTGGTGCGCGACATAATCACACACTCTTCGCCTTCCCACTTCCACATGTAGCCGAACCGGGTGTGTGCCTTTGGTAGCGGAATGCCCTTGAGCTCGGCTTCGTGCCAGGTTTGCCCATTGTCGGTGGATACCTCCACCTTGCGAACTGCGCCGTTGCCGGACCATGCCAGTCCCGTGATCTCATACCATCCATGTTCCGGGAGCTTCTGCGTGCCGGAAGGGAATGTGATGATGGATTTGGGTCCCCACGTGTAGCCGAGCGAGGCAGTCGTCTCTTCCCGCCTCAGGTGCCCGAAGTCGTTCATGTTGAGCTGATACTGGTCGACGACCTTGATATGCTGCAGCCACTTGATGTTGAAGATGCCTTCAAAGCCGGGCACGATGAGGCGCACCGGAAATCCCTGCTGGGGCCGGAGCGGCTCGCCGTTCATGCCGTAGGCAACGATGACGTCATTCATCGCCTTGTTGATGGGCAGGGTCGAAGCGCCCTTTACCTCCTCAGCACCTTCGGCGACGAACCAGGTCGCTTTTTCCTGAAGGCCGCACTCCTTGAGCAGGGTCGAGAGAAGAACGCCGGTCCATTCCGCGTTGCTGCACGTCCCATGCGTCTGCTGCACAGTCTTGTGCGTGATATTGGCGCTGTTGGCGATGCACTCTACGAAATGGAACCTGGTGACAGACGGGAAACGTTTCAGATCCGCCATCGAGAAGATCCGGGGCCTATCCACCAGGCCGTCAATCATCAGCTTGTGATGGTCCGGATCAATGTCCGGGACGAAGGATCCCTTGGTCGTCGCGCAATAATGGAGCGAGGATGCCTGGATCGTGCCGATCGAATCCTGCAACGGTGTCTGAATGTGCAGGGTCAGTCCGAAGTCGTTGTAACGTGCGAGGACTCCCGGGGCGCGACCGTCTTCCTGGATGCGAACCGATTTCACATAATGAGAGCGGGCCCCATAGCTGACCAGGTCGGGACTGACCGGGATTTGCGGCGCTGAATTCGCCGCATATGACGGGAGTTCAGGCGCAGCTCCCGCCGGGGTTTGAGCCGATGCCGGCGTGATTGACGTGAGGCTATCGACTGTCGTGCCGGCAGCGACGGCTCCCGCGGCCAAGGCGCCACCCTTCAACAGATCCCTGCGGCTCCGTGATTTCGAACCCATCGGTTCCTCCCCAAATATGACGGTTTAATCTTTATTATATTGATGGCAGCATACCCTCCTTATGTTGATCGTCAATCTGACGGATCGCGTGCAGGGCCCTGGTTCTTCGCTTGGCCGTCTTACCCGGATGACCTTAAACCCCAGTAGAGGTTGGGCTTGGGCTGCGCCCGCGGTCAGACGGGATTGTCAAATGCTTGTGGCCGCGGCATCTTCCCAATCAAATCAACGGCTGTCCGGTGCAATGACGGAACTATAAGGCCGGATTTTACGGCGCACCTAGACACCTGGCCGCGCCCGGGGGGACGCTTCACCTTGCCAATCGTGGTCGCCGCACCAAATAATCGGCCCTTGCCGACCACGCTCCTTCGCGGTTGCCGCCCAGCGAGCGGCGACGACGGCATGTCAATGCGACGAATCGGGCGAGACAGGGTCCTGCTTCTCTTGACCTGCCTGCTCCTTGTTCTGATTGGGGCTTTCCAGGCCCGCGCCGAAGCCGGGCATCTTCGCGATCGGCTAACGCCAGCGGTCATTTCGGTCGTCTGGCCCGGGGCCGAAACGCTTGGACCGGAAGAAGGGCAGCCCCCTGCCATTGCCGTGTTCCGCGACGGAAAGGTTGCCGGCTACGTCTTTTCCACCCTCGATGTGGACCATGCGCCAAGCTTCTCCGGCATTCCGTTCGATGTTATCGCGGGTGTGGATCTTGCCGGCCGCATCACTGGTGCGAAAGTCGTGTTCGAACGCGAGCCGCACATCTATGAGGATGAGATACGCGAGCCGCTGCTTGATACTTTTCTCAGCGGCCTTCAAGGCGCTGTCTTGCAGGGTGGCAAGTCCGGGGACTTGCCCCCCGCTTATGTTGCTGGGGCGACGATCAGCGCACGCTGGATGCAGAGTTCTGTTTTCGACTCTGCGCAACTTGTCCTGATCGGGCGTGGCTTGGCGAAGGCGAAAGTCGCGCCGCCGGCGATCGACGTTGACGGATTTAAAAAGATGTCCTGGGACGAACTCCTCGCGGGGGGCTCGATCGTTCGTAAGGTCATCACCGGGAACGACGTCGCCGCTGCCCTCAGCAGTGCTGGACTTGCGGGCGGCAAGCTTGATGTCTTGGTCTCCGATCCCAACAGCACCTACATCGATCTTTATACCGGGCTCGCAACGCCAGCTTCCATAGGAAAGAATCTTCTCGGCAGCGATTCTGCGGATTATTTCGGCCCGCGCGGAAAGAGCATGATCTTCCTTCCCTGGCACATTTTGGTTGCTTCCAAAGGGCCATATGACTTCATCGAGGAGTCTGCGGGCACGAAACGGTTCGATCGCCTCCGTCTCGTTCAGGAGGACCGAAAGTACCAATTCACCGCGAGCCAATATCAGTGGGTCAGGACTGGCGGTGGTGATGGCGTTCGGGCGCTCGATCATGCTGCTATCTTCACAGTTCCTGCAGGGGCTCGTTTCGACCCGCTGAAGCCATGGAGGCTGGAACTTCTCGTGAATGGCCGGACGGCGACCGGCGGGCCCGTGACGCTCACATTTCCGGTCAATTATCAGGTTCCGGCCTCACATGTCCTGATGCCGCCGTCACCACCGCTGCCTGCCTGGATACAGGCATGGAACGATTCAAGAACGAATGTCATGATCCAGGCTGCATTGCTGGCGCTTCTGACTTTGACCCTCGCCAATCAGACGAAACTCGCAAAGTCGCGCCTCGCGCATCGGATCATCCGCAACCTGTTCCTGGTTTTCGTGCTGATCTGGGAAGGCTGGGTCGCGGGCGGTCAGCTTTCCATCTTCCATGTCATCAATTACATGACGGCCCCTTCTCGTCACCTCGGACTTGAATTCTATCTCGCCGAACCACTGATCGTCATGATCGCCATCTACACTGGCATCTCGCTTCTACTGCTGGGTCGTGGTGTGTTTTGCGGCTGGCTGTGCCCTTTCGGGGCCTTGCAGGAATTGCTGGGTCAGCTTTCGCGCTTCGTAGGGCTTCCGCAATGGAATCCGCCTGAAGGCGTTCAAAAGTACCTGTGGCTTGGGAAATATATATCGGCCACGCTCGTCCTCGGCATCG
>CAISZN010000647.1 GCA_903889985.1 uncultured Hyphomicrobiales bacterium
AGCCTGCCGCAAACAGGCAAGAATATGCTTGAACAAAGCAACCGAGGGGCGGTACATGCGCAGAATCAGACAAGGCATCTTCGCACTCGCCCTTGGCTCGCTTCCGTCTGGAACCAGCCATGCCCAGACTTCCCAGGACGCTGCGACATTTTATAAGTCACATACCGTTCGTTTCATCGCCGGTGGCGGCCCTGGGGGCGGCTACGACAATTATGCGCGCCTCCTTGCGCCCCATCTTGCAGCAGCGCTCGGCACAACGGTGATCGTTGACAATCAGCCGGTTGCAGGCGGCCTTGCGGCGCTCAATCATATCGTCGCGAGCGATCCCGATGGATTGCAATTCATCATCATGAATGGTGGTGGCGCAGTCCTGTCGCAACTCTTCAATCTGCCGACTGTGCAGTATGATCTGGCCACGGTCAGCATTCTGGCGACGGTGAGTTCCTCCCCGTGGCTTGTTCTCGTGAAGCCTGATTCCACGTTTCGGTCCATGGCCGATGTCGTCAGGGCTGACGGTGTCTTGCGTTGGCCTGCG
This sequence comes from uncultured Hyphomicrobiales bacterium, assembly GCA_903889985.1. Classification (GTDB taxonomy): domain Bacteria; phylum Pseudomonadota; class Alphaproteobacteria; order Rhizobiales; family Beijerinckiaceae; genus Terripilifer. The sequence goes on from CAISZN010000647.1 coordinate 536, forward strand.
ACCGGGCCCATCGATGGCCTTTCCGATGGCGCATCCATGATGTGCGAAGCCTATACCTTGAGTTGCCGCGTCGTGATGGGATACAAATCCAGCAATGAAGGCTCTCTGGCGATCGTCCGGGGAGAAATGGACGCGCTGTATGTCTCTGACACCTCTGCGAACAGCTATATCAAGGCGGGGCAGAGCAGGGCGATAGCCGTTGTTTCAAAAACGCGCTCACGCTTCTTTCCGCAGATGCAGACGGTATTCGAAGGCGCAGACCTTGCGCCCGAGCAAAGTTGGTTTGTGTCTGCCCGCTCCGAAGTCGACGCGCTCGGCCGCATTATTCTGGCCTCGCCGAAAATCCCGGCGGACCGGCTTTCCTACCTCCAGAGCATTGTCCGGAAGGTTCTTACTGATCCCGCCTTACTCGCAGAGGGCGACAGGCTTGAGCGCTATGTTGAATATCAGGATCCCGAAGCCACCAAGAAGCGGATCATGGGTCTGCTCGCCGAGGTGGTTGGGGACCGAAAGGAGCGGCTCAAGATGGTTGTGATGAAGAAATATCTCCCTGGAGGATAGCCCGACAAGGATGTTCTTCTGTATCAAAACGTGTCCCGCCATTAACTGAAAAATTGCTGCACATCCTCCACGAACGCGCGCAGATTGTTGGGCCATGCGTTTTGATAATCAATGATTTTTTGTCGCACAGACGCTATTTTGGAAAGGATGTTCGCCGTAGAAAAATCCTGTTCGACGCTGATTTGGAAGGCTTCGCACAACTCGGCGTTCTCATAATCCCGGGCATTAAAATTTGGATCCCAAAAATGGATCATGGGAATGCAACCGCAAAGCAGGGCCTCGTTGGAAAGGGCCGTGTTTGAATCAGATAAGTGTAAAAAACGCGACATCTTCAGGAACGTCACCAACTGGTCGCGCTCCCTGGGCCAGGTTCTTGTAATCAGTAGATGGGGTTGGCTGCCATCAAATTGCGCGGGCAACGGGGGCCCCTTGCCAAAATACATCGAATGCAGTTCCCGCTGTTCAATATCGTCAGTGAAATTAAGGGTGTCGGTGTCAAAATTCGGGAAGAACAGAACCGGAGCAGATTCATCAAACATTCTCGAATATGTAAATATATATTGTTTCGTAGATTCAAATTCGAAGTGCAACTTCCCGTAACCTGTTGAGGTGGCTGAGATTGCGATAAGCTCTCGGTCCCCTTGACCTG
>CAISZN010000648.1 GCA_903889985.1 uncultured Hyphomicrobiales bacterium
GGCGCGCACCTTCGGCAGGTCGCGCAGGGCATCGGCGATGCCACCACTGCGGCGGAGCAGGTCTTCGATGCGCGAGGATTCGGCGAGCACGCCTTGCTCGACTGAGATGGCCTCAAGTGTATCGCGAGCCTCGGCGAGAGCCCGTGCATCTTCTTCCGCAGCCTTGCGGGCTGTCTCGAAGTCCGCAAGCGCGCTGGTAAGTTTTTGCGGGACATCGGGCGCGACATCTGGAACTGGACCAAGGTCCGCGAGAGCCGATTCGACCTCACCCATGCGCCGCAGGATCGGCGCAAGGCGCTTCAGGCGGTCGAGACGATGGAGGCTGGCCTCAGTTTCCTTGCGGCGCGCATCGAGCTCGGCGAGTTCGGCCTCCTTCGCAGCCTTTTCTGAATTGAGTTTCTTCCAGCCTTCCGCGCGCAACTCGTGCTGGCGCAGGAGATCGATGGCGGCCTTGCGGCGATCCTCGATCTCGTTGATGCGCCGCTGGCGTGCGCGGGGCGTGAAGATCTGACCTGCTTCCGCATCGAGTTTCCTGCGCAGGTCGACGAGCCCACGCAGGCCGGAGGCTGCGGCCATGAGGCTGCCGCCGGGCTCACCTTCGGCCGCGATCAGTTCAAGCGCGCCCTTGCGCAGGGTTTCCGCATTGAGGCCGAAGGCGCGGGCGAAGACATCCTCCGTCACCGCACCGGAAAAGGCTGCGAGCGCATCATCGGGCAGTGGCGTGCCATCGGGCCTGCGCAGGGTCTGCTTGTTGCCCTTGCGGCGCTGGAAGGTGAGGCGGCGGCCATCGCCGGCGATGACTTCGCCACCGAGCAGCAGCTCGTTCGAGCGATGCAGGAAGTCATAGCTGGTCTGGTGCGGAAATCCGAAAAGGAGATTGCGAACGGCGGCGTGAGCGCTGGTCTTGCCGGCCTCGTTGGGGCCATAGACGACGTGCAGGCGGGCATCCTCGCGGAAGGCGAGCGCGCGGTCGGTGAAGGGACCGAAGCGGATGAGGTCGAGGCTCTTGAGGCGCATCAGGCACCTCCTGCGCGCAGGCGGCCCAGCAGGAGCGCGCGCGCGTCCTCGATCAGTGGCGCAAGGTCGGTGAAGGCATGGCGCGACCTGATCTCATCGAGTTCAGCTGTCAGAAGGCGAAGCACCTCCGCATCCTGAGCGACCTCATCGATGAGCGGGGCAATGTCGAAATCGGTGGGGCCGGTCTGCTCGCTTTCGAGCGGGCGGGTCTGCAGCTGCAGCTTTTCGAGCCAGACATCCTCGTGCAGCCGGTGGGCGGCACCCTGAACCTCGGTCTGCCAGTGATGGGGGTCGGCATTGATCGCATCATGCAGGGCGGTCGGCCCTGAGAGGCTGATGCGAACGGCCATGGCGCGGCCTTCCGCTGCCCTCACTGAAGCGTCGAGGGACCCCTCGACAGCTGAGAGGATGGAGGCCTCCGTATCGAGGCCGGTGCAGTCGACCACCACATCGGCCCAGCGGGCGCGGTCGACCACGATGCGGCGCAGGCCTGCAATGTGGCCATCCTCCACATCCACGAAGACGGCGCCCTTGGGGCCGCACTCCCGCACGCTGCGGCCCTGCAGGTTGCCGGGATAGACAATCCACGGGTCGCGGGAGAGCTCGCGGAAATCGTGCACATGGCCGAGCGCCCAGTAGTCGTAGCCATAGGCGGCGAGTTCCGCCGGGGTGCAGGGCGCATAGGTCTGGTGGATGGACGACCCCGTGCAGGAGGTGTGCAGCAGGCCGATGTTGAGGAAACCCTCGCGGCGCTTCGGATAGGTCTGGGCGAAGTCGTCGCGGACCTCGCGCTCGGGGAAGCTGCGGCCGTGGATGGCAACGCGAAGCTCTGGCAGGTCCAGCGTCTGGGCGCGGTTGGAGGGGAACTCATGGACGCTGCGCGGCAGGGTGATGGATTTCGTCACCTCGCTTGCCGCGTCATGGTTGCCGCGCACCAGATAGACCGGGATGCCGGCCCGGGCGAGACGACCCATCTCGCGGTTGAAGAACAGGCCGATGGAGGTGTCACGCCATTCGCCGTCATAGACATCGCCGGCGATGAGGACGAAGGCCACCTTCTCGGCAAGGGCTGCGTCCACCAGCGCCGAGAAGGCCTCCCGGCTCGCGGCGGCAAAGCGCGCGGCCAGGGCCTCGTCCTTCAGGGCGAGGCCGAGGAAGGGCGAGCCCAGATGCAGGTCTGCGCAATGGAGGAAGCTGAAGGCCATGGGCCATTATCGCCTCCCGGGAGCGGCAGGACAGCTTGGCAGCTGGATGGGCTGTGGATGGCGGTGAGGAAATAGTTCTTGACAATGATCCTAATTTGGACTATATTCCAAACATTCCGACATTTCTGACGTTCTGGAGCCCGGCGATGGTCCTGGCGGCGATTTTGTTTTTGCTTTTGGCGGTTTGCGCCGCAGCCCTGCGAACCACCCTCCCCTTGATGGGGAGGGTCGACGTGCGCAGCACGGCGGGGTGGGGTGACGCTGCGATTTCTTCGCGGAAACGGGTGAAGCTGCACAGCATTGGCAGCGCGCGGTCGCGCGCGACCCCCACCCCGGCAATGCTTTGCAGTGCCGACCCGCCCCGGAGGGGGGAGGGTGATTCAGCACCGCTCGAGAATGTGCAGGCCGCGCACCCGGTCGATCAGGAAGATCAGCCCGCGCTCATCCACGAACACGTCGTTGCTCGACACGCGCCGGGCGCCCTCGGGCACGTCGGGCACGTAGTAGGCGACCTCCTTCGGCGCATGGGGACGCGCGATGTCCACGATGCGCAGGCCGTTGGCGAACCAGGCCACCGGAACCTCGGTGCCCGTGATCTTCTCCACCGGCTGGTGGCAGCCCGTCATGTTGGGCTGGGGCGAGCCGCCCAGATGCTCGAGCTGGAAGCTCGCGAAGGGTACCGGCCTTTCCTCCACGGTCGCATCGACGAGCCACAGGAAGGCCGGCGGACCCTCGCCGATCTTGGCCACGTCCTCATCGGCCACGACGAGGATCTTGCGGCCCTCGATCTCGAAGGGCACGGGCACGGCGCTGTGGGTGGGGCAGTTGAAGGGCGGGCTCCAGTCGAGGCCGGAGACGAGCTTGGGCTGGCTCATGTCGGCAATGTCGAGAATGACGAAGCCGCCGTGCCAGTAGCTCACATAGAGCCGATCCCCGAAGCGCAGCGGATGATGGCAGCGATGCTCGGTGCCCTTCCACGTGGGCTCCTCGCCGCCGGCGATCCATTGGCCGGGCATCCACCAGCGGCCGACTTCCTGCGGGCGGGTGGGATCGGCCAGATCAAGAATCATGGCAATGTTGCCGCGATAGCCCTCCACCGTGGGCGAGCCATAGACATAGCGGCCGTCGAAATCGAAGCGGTGGACACCGCTGCCGTCCGTCTCCCAGCGATGCACGAGCTTCGGCTGCGTCGGATTTTCGATGTCGTAGATCGCAAGCCCGCCGCGGATGCCGCCGGAGTCTGGCCCCATCAATTCCTGGTTGATGACCATGAGGCCATTGCCCACGCGCACCTTGTGGGAGTGCATGACGTCGGGCACTTCGAGCTGCGCGACCTGCCTCGGGTTTTTGGGATCGCGCACGTCGACCACGGTGGTGCCGTGGGGCGCCTTCATGTGGCCGATGTAGGCGAAGCCCTTCTCGACCACGACCTGCCCGCCGCCGACAGCATCGAAATAGCCGACCTCGCGGATGCCTTTTGCCTGACTCACCGGCGCCCCTCCATGTTGTGGGGCGATTCTAATTGCAGTGCGCGGAAAAATCAGCAGTCTTCCGCCAATAGATCGGGGAGACGACATGAAGGTTTGCATTTACGGCGCGGGCGCCATCGGCGGTCATCTGGCGGCGCGGCTGCTGTCGAGCGGCGCGGCGGAGGTCTCGGTGGTGGCGCGCGGCGCGCATCTCGCCGCCATGCAGGACCGCGGCATCCTGCTGAAGGCGGAGGGCCGGGAATTCGGCGGGCGCCTCGCCTATGCCACGGACGATGCCTCCACCCTGCCGGCGCAGGACCTTGTCGTCGTGACGCTGAAGACCCAGTCACAGGCGCAGATCGCCTTGCCGCTGGCGCGCCTGCTCGACAAAGGCGGCGTGGCGCTCTTTGCGCAGAACGGACTGCCCTGGTGGTGGAACCATGCCATTGGCACAGGCGGTTCGCTGCCACTGCTCGACCCAAAGGGCGAGCTGTGGA
>CAISZN010000649.1 GCA_903889985.1 uncultured Hyphomicrobiales bacterium
CCTCTCCGTGAACATTCCTGCAGGCGTCGAGGATGGCACCCGCATCCGTCTCGCTGGTGAAGGTGAGGCAGGTGTGCGCGGTGGGCCTTCCGGCGATCTCTATATTTTCCTGGCGCTGAAGCCGCATCCCTTCTTCCAGCGCGACGGGGCGGACCTGTTCTGCCAGGTGCCCATCTCCATGGTGCAGGCGGCACTTGGTGGCGACTTCACCGTGCGCACCCTCGATGGCGAGGAATCCGCCATCAAGGTGCCTGAAGGCACGCAATCCGGGCGACAGTTCAAGTTACGCGGCAAGGGGATGCCCGTGCTGCGCTCGCGCGATGTGGGCGATCTCTATATTCAGGCGCGGGTTGAAACGCCGCAGAACCTCACCAAGCGCCAGCGCGAACTGCTGGCCGAATTCTCGGCTGAGTCCTCGACGAAGACCCATCCGGAGTCCTCTGGCTTCTTTGCAAAGATGAAGGACTTTTTCGACAATATTGGTGGGACCTGACGCAAGGAGCGCACAATTACATTAACGCTCATTTTTTAAGCCTCAATTTAACTACATCTTTTAAGCTCATTTTGAGCGCGATCGCCTCTTCGTCTTTTTGCATATTGCCTTTGTGCGAATGCACGGCTTATTTGTATCAAATGATGAGTTCCGGCTTGTTTGCCGGGTTTTGATCAACGTTATCGCCACGTCCCGCCGAATATTTAAGGTGCGGGAATTTCGATATGAATTTCGAGGCACCCACATGGACGGGAAATTTCACGCGCCCGACACCCTGCCCGCCGACGCCCAGCAAGCCAAGGGCACTGACTCGTCAAACGCTCCCGCTGACCATTTCACACGCAAGCTGTCTCGCGAAGAGATGGTGCAGATCTGCGCCCGCGTCATGCGAAATCGCCGGGAGGGCCGCTTCGCAGAAATTGCCGCAGTCTTCACGCACGATGCGGAAATGTTCTGTCCCGGTATTCCCGGACACATACCGGTTGCTGGCAGGTTCAAGGGGCGCGATGAGTGTATTGCGGCCATGCGGGCCAATTTCACGCTGATCGAAGCGGTTGATCTCGTCCCGCAGGAATTCTTCGTCGACGATACCAGCGTCGGCATTTCATGGTCGGGCGCGGTGCGCAATCGCGGAACTGGCCCCATGGTCCGCATCGAGGGCTTCGCGCGCCTGCATTTCCGCGGCGACAAGATCTGCTTCTATAGCAATCACGTTGACACCGCAGCCATCGCAGCGCTGGCGCAATCACCCCCGATCAAGATCACAAGCCCCCGACGGCCGTGAGATCTTTCCGCGCCTGCTCACCTTCACATCAACCACAGCCTACGCATTCAGATTGAGTTCCGTCGTGACCTTCTCTGGGGCAACGACAGTCAGTGTACCGCGATTGATCAAAGGCCCTCATCCATGCCCACCAAGCTGACCGAGGCGCAAGGCGCCACCGAAGCCCGCCCGTCTGTCACAGACAACAGGGCCGCGAAGATCATGCGCATGCGCGAGCTCGTCGGCTATCGCCTGCGTGGGCAACTCGATGAGCTCATGCAGAGTTTTTCCGTCGACAGCGAAATGTACATGGGTGGCGGAACCCAGTTCAGTTCGATATCCGGCCGCTATCAGGGTCGCGCCGAGATCCGAGAGAAGATGGAATCCATGCAGGACCTCTTCACGCAGATCACGCTCGAGGTCGTCGACCTGCTGGTCGAAGGCGATGATGTGGCGATCCGCTGGAAGTGCAAGCCCCGCAATCAGCCGGCCGAGCCCAAAGGCTGGCTCGAAGGCATGACCGTCGTGAAATTCAGAGACGATCTTGTCACCTATTACGGCAACTACGTCGACACGGCTGCCCTGCAGAAACTCTTCGAGTGGCGATAGTCGGCACGTCACGTCAGGTCGATCCAGGTTTTCACGAGCGAAATAATTGAACGGTCAGTCCCATGATGAAGAGAGAAACCAGCGCAGCTTCAGGAGCACGCAAGCAACCAGGGGTGCCAGCTCCGGTTGCCCAGCAATCCGTCGCCAAGGGAGCACCGTCTCCCCGGGTAAGGGATCTCACCAAGGATGAGATGATCGCCATCTGCCATGACCTGATCACGCTCAGGATGCGCGGCGACTTCAATACGATCCTGAGCTATTTCTCCAAGGACTGCCACTTCCGGCTCGCCGGCAGCTCCGGTGTCAATCCACTGTCGAGTGTGTGCATCGGCCACCAGCAGATCCTCGAGAAGATCAAGACGATGAACGTCCTCATCGAATACTGCGATATCCAGCCCGTCGCCTATGTGGTGGATGATGACCAGTTCGTCGTGCGCTGGGTGGGACGCTGGCGCAATCGCGGGACAGGTCCCGCCGAGGACCTTGAAGGCGTCGCCCATGTGCGCTTCAACGAGGGGCTCATCGTTGACTATACGAATTTCGTCGATACTGCCGTCATCGCCAGCCTCCTAGACTGGCCCATGCGTCAGCCACCAGAAATCTAGGCCCGTCCAGCTCCCAGGTTTTTGATCATGCCATCAGGCGAGATACCCAAAGATGAGTCTTTCCACCCCGAGGCACCCGGGGCACGGCAGCCCGTTGGCGAAGCACCGCCCATGTCGCGCGAAGAGACCATAGAACACACGCTGCGCATGATGATGTTGCGCGGTTTGGGGCGTTTCGACGAACTCGCAAAATTCATGACGGAAGATTGCGAGATGTATTTCCCCGGCCTGCCGGGACAAAGCCCCTTCACCGGAACCTTTCGTGGCAAGCAGGAATGCCTGAAAGCGATGAAGGCCAATTTCACGCTGATCGAGTTTCTCAACCTGCGCGCCAAGAGCGTGATCGTGGAAGGTGACTCGGTGGTGGTGAACTGGATCTGCGACATGCGCAACCGGGGGACGGGTCCCGCCATTCCGGTCGAGGGCATGGCAAGGGTGCGCCTGCGCGGCCGGATGATGACCTTCTATGGCAACTATCTCGACACGGCTGCCGTGGGAGCCCTGGCTGAGTTTCCGCCGCCAAAGGTCTGAGCAGGCCGGACAGTCTCTTCAAAAAGGGTAGTGACGGGACGCGCTGACGCGCTACATGGACAGGCTTGACCATCCAGAGCCCGGATCAACCGCCAGCCATGTCCCTGTCCGCCTCCGACCAACCCATGATCCGTGTCTGGAGGCACCGCAACTATGCCCTCTATGAGAGCGGCATGGCCATCTACTCGACCACCGGGTGGATGCAGCGGGTGGGTGTGGGCTGGCTTGGCTGGGAGCTCACCCATTCGACCCTGTGGCTGGGGCTGCTGGCTGCCGCTGATCTGGGCCCGATGATCTTTCTGGCCCCCTTTGCCGGCGCCATTGCCGATCGGGTCGACAACTGGAAGTTGACGCGGCTTGCCCAGTTCCTCCTGATGCTGCAGGCCATCGCGCTTTCAGCGCTGGTTTTCACGGGCATCGTCAATCCCTGGCTGCTGCTGGTGGCGTCACTCTATTCCGGCGTGATCTATCCCTTCTCGGGTTCCGCGCGGCAGACGCTGGTGCCACGCACGGTGCCGCATGAGGAATTCGCCACCGCCATCGCGACGGATTCAGCCCTGTTCCAGCTCTCGCGCTTCGTCGGCCCGGCACTGGCTTCCCTCGTGATCCCGGTCTTCGGGGTTGGCGGAGCCCTGCTCATCCATGCCTGCGGCTCGATCACCTTCCAGACGATGATTGCCATGATGACCCTGCCGGCCTGGCAGGCGCGTGTCCGCACACGCCGCAATATCTTCGCCGACGTCGCTGAGAGCCTCTCCTACGTAAAGACCCATCCGGGCATCTATCCGGTCTTCCTCATGCTGACGCTGGTCTCGGTGCTGATCCGTCCGATCCAGGACATGCTGCCGGGCTTTGCCGGCAGCGTCTTCCATGGCAGCGCCGTCGAGCTGGCGTGGATGACATCGAGCATGGGGATCGGTGCCATGATCAGCGCCGGCTTCATCGCCTCGCGCGGCCGCGTCGACGGGCTCACGAACAATGTGTTCCGGGGCTTTGTCGGCATCG
>CAISZN010000650.1 GCA_903889985.1 uncultured Hyphomicrobiales bacterium
AGAAGCGTCCGCGCGGGCTGTTTGCCCTCAAGGGCCGCGCGGTGGAGGCCTGACATGACCAAGACCCGCCTCCTCGACGCGCGCGGCATCGTCTTCGTCGGCATCCTGATTGCGGCTGCCATTCTGGTGCCCGTTCTGTCGCTTGCCGTGCCGGCCGGTTCCCCCTTCCACATGCCGGCCTATATCGTCGCGCTGCTTGGCAAATATCTCTGCTATGCCCTGCTCGCCCTGGCGCTGGATCTTGTCTGGGGCTATTGCGGCATTCTTTCGCTCGGCCACGGCGCCTTCTTCGCGCTCGGCGGCTATGCGATGGGCATGTACCTGATGCGCCAGATCGGCACGCGCGGTGTCTATGCCAATCCGGACCTGCCGGACTTCATGGTCTTCCTGAACTGGAAGACCATGCCCTTCACCTGGTTTGGCTTCAGCTCCTTTACATACGCGATGATCATGGTGCTGCTGGTGCCCGGCATCCTCGCCTTCTGCTTCGGGTGGTTTGCCTTCCGCTCGCGCGTCACCGGCGTCTATCTGTCGATCATCACCCAGGCCATGACCTATGCGCTGCTGCTGGCCTTTTTCCGCAACGACATGGGGTTTGGCGGCAACAACGGCCTGACGGACTTCAAGGATATTCTGGGCTTCAACGTCCAGTCAGGCGGCACGCGCGCCGGGCTCTTCACGGCAACGGCCCTCATGCTGATTGCGGGCTACCTCATCGCCCGCGCAGTGGTGATCTCAAAGTTCGGCAAGGTGCTGATCGGCATCCGCGATGCGGAATCGCGCACGCGCTTCATTGGCTACCGGGTCGAGATCTACAAGCTCGTGGTTTTCACCCTGTCGGCCATGATGGCGGGCGTCGCAGGCGCGCTTTACGTGCCGCAGGTTGGCATCATCAACCCGAGTGAATTCTCGACCGCCAATTCCATTGAAGCAGTCATCTGGGTCGCCGTGGGCGGACGCGGAACACTGGTTGGAGCCGCACTTGGCGCGGTCCTCGTCAACTTCGCGAAGACCTGGTTCACCGGCGCACTGCCGGAGCTCTGGCTCTTTGCACTCGGCCTTCTCTTCATCCTCGTCACCCTGTTCCTGCCCAAGGGCATCCTCGGCGTGATGCAGCAGCTGCGCAGGAAGCGTCGGCCCAAGGCGGATGCGCCCGGCGCCACGCCCATGCCGGCCTCGGCAGCGGAGTAGCGATCATGTCAAGTCTCGACAATCCGATCCTCACATCCTCGCTGCTCTATCTCGATGGCGTTGCCGTCAGCTTCGATGGCTACAAGGCCCTGCGTGGCCTGTCCCTCGTGCTGGCGCCCGGCGAGATGCGCGCCATCATCGGCCCCAATGGCGCCGGCAAGACGACCATGATGGACATCATCACCGGCAAGACCCGGCCCGACAGCGGCGACGTCTTTTTTGGCGGCCAGACAGACCTGACCCGGCTGGACGAAGCCACCATCGCGGAACTCGGCATCGGCAGAAAATTCCAGAAGCCGACGGTCTTCGAAAGCCATACGGTCGAGGACAACATCCTGCTTGCCCTGAAGGACAAGCGCGGCGCCTTTGCCACGCTGTTTGGCCGCCCGCCTGCCGACCAGCGCGAGAAGATCGACGGGATCCTCGAGACGACCCGCCTGAAGGATCATCGCTATCGCATGGCGGCTGACCTTTCCCACGGGCAGAAGCAGTGGCTGGAGATCGGCATGCTGCTCGCGCAGGATCCCAAGCTCCTGCTCGTCGATGAGCCGGTCGCCGGCATGACAGATGCCGAGACGGCCCAGACCGCCGAACTCCTGCGCGAGATTGCGAAGGATCATTCGGTCGTCGTGGTCGAGCATGACATGAATTTCGTCCGCGACCTTGGCGTGAAGGTCACGGTTCTGCATGAGGGTGCGGTGCTGGCCGAAGGCCCGCTCGACGTGGTGAGCGCCAATCCGCGCGTCATCGAAGTCTATCTGGGGCGCTGAGATGCTGGCTGTTGAGAACGTCGATCTCTTTTACGGTGCCGCTCAGGCCCTGCGCGATGTGTCATTTGCGGCAACGGCGGGCCGCGTCACCTGCGTTCTGGGGCGCAACGGCGTCGGCAAGACTTCGCTCATGCGCGCCATCATCGGCCACCAGCCCATCGCATCCGGGCGCATCATGTGGCAGGACGAGAACGTGGCGGGGCTCGCGCCCCACGCACGCGCAAGGCGCGGCATCGCCTATGTGCCGCAGGGCCGAGAGATCTTTCCGCTCCTGACCGTGAAAGAGAACCTCGAAACCGGCTATGCCCCGGTGCCAAGCCGCGATCAATTTGTCCCGGACGAGATCTATGATCTCTTCCCC
>CAISZN010000651.1 GCA_903889985.1 uncultured Hyphomicrobiales bacterium
GAGAAGAACGGTCTGGACATCGATTTTCAGGAGCGTACCCCCGACGCCTATACGGCTCAGTTCAACTCGGGCGAGTTTGAGGTTGGCGGCAGCGCAGCCGTTCTGACTGTCGGCCTTGCCGATGTGCGCGGCGTCAAGGTCTCCTATCTCTTCAATCTCTTTGACTTCTGGGGAGCCGTGGTGACTTCGCGTCCTGACGTGAGGGTGCTGAAGGATCTCGAAGGAAAGGATCTGGCTGCAGCCCGTGGCACGACAAATTTCATTATGTTCGATTGGTTCGCCCGCCAGCAGGGTGTCGACCTTACGAAGGTGGGCGTCATCAACACAGCGACCCCGGGCCTGATAGGCTTCGCCTTGGCAGACCGGGCCGCGGCGGTGCAACTGTGGGAGCCGGCCTATACCAACCTCCTCAGCAAGAAGCCGGATCTGCGCACCCTCGATCTCCAGATCGCACAGCGCTGGTCGGCTTTCAGCGGGGGTAGCAGCAATATCCCTTATCTCGGGGTAGCAGCCCATCAGGCATGGATCGACCAAAATCCGGCCCTGGTGCCAAAGCTCTATGACACCTATCGCGAAGCCGCGCAGGTGCTCACCAAAGACCCGGCAGGTGCTGCGAAGCTCATCCTCCCCAAGGGCACGGATGACGACCGCAAGGCCATTGTTGACCTCGTCAGGTCCAATGAGCGTCTCGGTCTCAACATTCGTTGGGCTGCTGACGTGCGCAAAGAAATCAATCAGGTTTATGCAGCAGGTCGCTCGACGGGCTTCCTGCCATCAGATCCCGCCGCCGCGACGATTTATGAAAAGAAGTAAGGGACGCGAATGTCCGATCACTCGCCGAGCCTGACCTACCGGCTGTTTCGTGCGGCCGAGATGCTAGCCCCATTCGTGGTGCTTGCTGGCCTTTGGCAAATCGCATCGCTCGGGCTGCCGCGCTATCTCTTTCCATCCCTGGTGGATGTGTTCTGGAGGACGCTGGCGATCTTTGCGAACGGCAGTGAATTCGGCGATGTCCTGGCGACTGTCGGGCGCATCATGGCGGGGCTGATCGGAGCCTTCGTCTTTGGTGGAATCATTGCGCTGCTCATGGTCCGATCGCGCGCCATGGAGCGGTTCTTTGCCCCAATCCTGAACTTCTTTCAGGGCATTCCAGCGCTTTCATGGGTGGTCTTCGCCATCATCTGGTTCAAGGGCATTGAGCCTCGCATCTTCTTCATCATGGTGGTGACGGCTCTGCCGGCTTTCTCCTTCCAGATCCTTGGTGCACTTCGCAGCATGTCCAGGGATCTGTTCGAGATGGTCCTGTCGTTTCGACCCTCGAAATGGAAAATGTTCCGGGTCATGATCCTGCCCGCGATCCTGCCGGAGATCCTCACAGCCTGGAAAGTGAATCTTGGCAATGCCTCCCGTGTGGTCGTGGTTGCAGAACTTGTCGGTGCGACTGGCGGGGTTGGCTATGAGCTCCTGCAACAGCAGCAGATCTTTGATATGGCGGGTGCGCTCGCATGGACGTTGCAGCTCGTCTTTTTCGTCCTCTTCACCCAATGGGTGATCAACATGATCGAGGCGAAGGCCTTTCGCTATCGCGCGATTTCGGAGCATTCCCTATGACGAATGCGTCCGTGGACGTTCCCGAAATATCGTTTGATCAGGTCTCGAAGACCTTTGGAAAGCCCGGCAAGGGTGAGGTCTTTCGTGCCGTCGACGGTTTAAGCCTCGACATCCAGAAGGGCGAACTTGTCGCCATCCTGGGCAAGACCGGCTGCGGCAAGTCGACCATGTTCAACATGATCGCGGGCCTTGGCGCCCCGAGCGAGGGCCTCGTCCGCGTACAGGGGCGCGACCCTTTCAAGGAGTTCGAGACCCTTCGCGGCAAGATCGCCGTAGTGTTCCAGAACGACCGATTACTGCCTTGGCGTGCTTCCCTTGGCAATGTGGAGCTAGGGCTGGAGATGCTCGACCGCCCGGTCGAAGAGCGTCGCGAGATTGGCCGGAAGTGGCTCTCGCGCCTCGGACTGGCCGGGCATGAGAATGATTATCCCCACCAGCTTTCCGGCGGCATGCGGCAGCGGGTCTCCATTGCGCGCGCCTTCGCCACCAACGCAAGCATTCTGCTCTGTGATGAGCCCTTCTCAGCCTTGGATGAGATGACTGGGCAGAAGCTCCGCGAGGAATTCGTCTCGCTGGTTCGGGAGAACGGAAAGACCGCGATCTTCATTACGCATTCCATCAATGAAGCTTTGCAGATTGGCGATCGCATTGTTGTCTTGCGACGCCCGGCGAAGATCGCAATGGACTTGAAGCTGAAGGGCGACCTTTCCTTGCAGGACAAGGACGATATCCGGCAGCAGATCTACAAAATCCTGAGTGAGTGAATACTCATTCGCGTCGCGAAATTGGGAGGTCTCCATGCAGATGCATCGCAGGGCAGTTTTGGGCGGCTTGGCCGCAAGTGTGGCAGCACCGAATATCGTTCGTGCTGCAGAACCACTTGCCATCGGTGTCGTGCCAGCCAACGCCATTCACTGGGTACATCTGATTGCCACTGATGTTGGCTTCTTCAAGGATGAAGGCTTCGATGCAGCGATCCAGACGATCCAGTCTTCGCCGCAATCAATTCAATTCGCAATCACTGGGCAATATCAAATAGCGACAGCGCAACCTGAAGTGATCGTCGCAGCCGTGGAGCAGGGTGCGACGCAACTGGCAAGCATGGCCGCTCCGACCAATTCCAGCGATTGGGTCCTCGTTGGAGCAAGGGACGTCAAGACTCTCTCCGATCTGCAAGGCAAGATCGTGGGTGTATCGTCACTTCGCACAAGCGAGTCATGGCTAACTTCGGCCTTGATGCAGCAGAAGGGTCTTGCCAAGAATTCGGTTCGCTACCAGCCGGCAGGGACTTCACCTGCAAAAATTTCATCGCTTGAGACTGGGAATATCGGCGCCGCAGTACTCTTCCAGCCGAGTGCTGAAGTAGCCATTCGCATGGGGTTCCCTGTACTTGCGCGTTACGAGGGAATGCGCGCCTATCCCACTGTTCTCTATAATGTTAATCGCGAATGGGCCGCAAAGGGTGACGCAGGAATTCGAGTCTCTCGTGCGCTTCAGAAGGCCCACGCCTGGCTGTTTGATCCGGCCAACAAACAGCGGGCCATGGATGTTTCGGCGAAATATACAAAGCGTGAAATGCCGGTGATCGAAACCGTTTACAACGATTTCTTCGTGCGAGGTATTTATTCGAAGACAGGCGAGATTTCTGTCGAAGGCTATCAGAATGCCATCAACGACATGGCTGAGGATGGTGCTGTCTTCAAGGAAGCGCCCAAGGCCAGCAAGTACCTGCTCGACAAGAAACTCGGCGGACTGTTCACCTAAAGCAGGTTGAGGGGGAAGCGATGCGGGAAGAAAAAATCACTTTCGATTCCGATGGATTGAAGCTCTCAGGCGTCATTGCCATTCCTGAAAACGCTGCGCCAGACAAGACGCATGCCGCCATGATGTTTCTGCACGGCTTCGGCAGCACAAAGGATGCCGGCGGCTGTATCGAGACCTGTCGGATGCTCACGGGCCTTGGCTATGTCACCCTTCGCTTCGACATGCGCGGTTGCGGCGAGAGCGAGGGGGAAAAGGGCCGGGTGATTTGTCTCGAACAGGTTGCGGATACGCGCAACGCCGTGACCTATCTGTCCGGTCTGTCTTTTGTCGATTCCGGGCGGATTGGCTGCATGGGTGCCAGCTTTGGGGCTGCTGTGACGGTCTATGCAACTGGCGTTGATGAACGCATTGCATGCGCAGTGTCCGCGGGCGGTTGGGGGGACGGCGTCAGCAAGTTTCGCAGGCAGCACCCGACGCCGGAGGGCTGGGCTCGTTTCACGGCCATGCTCGAAGAGGGCCGGCGCCATCGTGAAAGGACCGGCCAGTCCCTCATGGTGCCGCGATACGAGATTGTCCCGATCCCTGAACATCTGCGCCACAACGTGGTGAAAGGCTCAATCCAGTCCTTCCCTGCCGAGACAGCCCAGAGCATGTATGATTTTCGGGCGAACGACGTGGTCGGAAACATTTCTCCACGGCCATTGCTGCTCATGCATCCCTCTCAGGACTCGGTAACGCCCACGGAGCAATCCATAGGCCTGTTTCAGCACGCAGGGCAGCCGACCGAGCTGCATCTTTTTGCCGAGACTGATCACTTTTTGCTCGGCGAAAAGAACATCTCCGCCCAGCTTGTCCTTCGGGACTGGCTGTCACGCTATTTCCCAGCATAGATCTGGGTCAGAACTGCGAACTCATCGAGACGTTGAGGCGGTTTTCGATGGGCTGGCCGTCCGACCTTTGTTGCCGTCCATATTCCAGTGACAGGGTGGAAGAGATCTGCGTTCCTGGAATGGTCGTGGTCGTGCGAAGCCCGAGTCCAAACGAAGAAGCAGATGTCTGCGCATGCTCGAAGGCGGAAGGTTGATAGAGATAAACAGTGCCTCGTGAAGCGAAGATATAGGGCGAAAGTGCCAGCCTGTGATTTTTAATGATTGACACCGGAAGCAGGTAACTAAGCTCCCCGCGTGTCAGCCATCCGCTGTCTCCGGTGAGCGCGCCGGCGTCAAATGCTGATAGTCCGGTGGGGGAGGCGATGCCAATCTGCTCTGATTTCAGGAGCGGCGTGTTGAAGCTGTATTGCCAGCGTGCCGACGCTTCGAGGATGATCTGATCTGTCAATGGATGCACATCGCGCAGGAGGCCTTCCAGCTTGTTGAACCGATCATCCGCGCCCTGACGGGACAAGGGAAGCAGACTCGCGGCCTCCGATCGACTCCGGGCCCCAAGGCCGTTCAAACCGAAACTCGCTGTCACTTTACCATTGGCTTGCCCACCGCCAGATAAAGTCCAAATCAGTTCGGACGAGAGGCGCGCGACCCTTGTTTGATCTCGCGAGATGGCAATCGAAGGGGAGCTTCCAGTGTCTTGTCTGTCACTGGCGGCATCCAGGCTGCTTTCCAGGTTCCAGGTCAGATGACGTGCGCGCAGCATCGCGTAACGCAGGCGAATTGCACCTCTCAGGAATTCGGTCTGCATCGGGGCCGAAGATGATTTGGTGAGGCTTTGTGCATGTGTGATTTCGGGGTTTATTGTCCAGCCGTCATGACCAAGTGGCAGGACGATGCCTGCTGCGACAGAACGGTTGCGAGGGTTGTTCGAAAAGACACTGTTCTGGTCGCCGGGATAACCATAAAGCCGCACATAGGTTTGTTCGCCAATTCCTCCGACACCGTTGATGTCGAGGCCAATTCCAGCATTCAGGTGCCCAGAAGGCTGTGACAGGCTATTGTCGAGGCCCAGGCTGCCCGCTATTGGCCGAAGCCCTCCCTCGAGGGTCAGAATGGTTCCACCGGGCAGCTTGCCCTTTGACAGGGTGGACCGCAGGTTCAGGCCCGGAAGGTCCCCGGCGAGAAGGATCTTGCGTTCGATCTCCGGCAACCTCAGTCCCGGCTTGTTTTCAAGTGGGGCGAGCGTTGCACCCACGCGCTCCCTCACAGCTTCTGGAACCTTTTGGATATCGATTCGCTCGATAAACCCTCGGACGACCGAAATTCTAATGTTATCGCCCTTTTTTAAGGTCTGGGCCGGGATCACAACACGGTCCAAGATCCGACCTGATTTGATGAGCCCTTCTTCGAGCTGGTTGGCGGCGGCGAAGAGGTCGATTCCGGAGATTGGCTTCCCAACAATCTGTTTGCGAAGGTTATTCAAGAGCTCCTGAGCTTCCGGATCACTGTTAAGGTCTGGAATGTCGACATCGTGGATATCCAACCTGACCCTTCCTGCGCCAGGTGGGGGGCTAAGCCCGTCAATCGAAGGCACGGTAAAGCTTTCGCTTGTTCGCTCATTTGCTGGACGATAGCTCTGCGGAACCAGCTGGCTTGCGCTTTGCGCCATGATTCGCGTTGGTACGAATGTGATTATGCACGCGATCGTCATGGCGCCAGCTACGCGCTTCAAAATCATCTGATCAACTCTTCGATAAAAAATCACTATCGGAATGGGCAATAAATACGAGTTTATTACGCGGACGACAACAATAATGTCAAAAAATCAAAAGTATTACTCTAATTATATATTACTCTATATTTTATTCACACTGCAATATTGGAATTCTGCGCTGCGGCATTGGGTTTACCAATTTGAAGAAAGAGAATGCACGGAAACTCAAGTTTAACCAGCTTCAGGCAATCTCCCTTCCGATTTGATTATTCTGTTTGGAATTTGTCAGCCTGAATTGATCGCAGGCCTGAACGGGTGGATGAGATGACGTTGAAGGCAGGGTCGAGTGCCGTCAGGCCTCTGGTCCAGATCCTCGGTCTGGCGCTCGGTATCCTTTGGGTGCTGAGCGCGAATCCAGCCCTGGCGGCGCCGGATGGTGCTGTTCCGTGGTTGCCCTCATTCATGTCAGATCCTCTGCCGTTCACTGCCGTGGTCAGCCTTGGGGCATTCACCTTCCTTGGACTGGGGGTGGCCGTGGGTGGCGCTTTGCGGAACGAGGCATCCAATGCTTCTGGTGGTGCGGAAGGCACACTCACCCGCCGTGAACGCCGGACCGACCAGGTCGAAAGGCATCTCGATCAGGAACTCGGGCGCATCCTGGGACTGATCCGGTCGCATCTGCAGGCCAGCGGAAGCTATTCTGCCACTCTGAATCAGGCTCAAAAGAGCCTCCAGTCGATTACCACACCAGAACAGGTTCGGCTGACGGTCGAAGCGCTGATCCTCGAAAACGAAAAGATGCGAAACAAGGCCAAGGATCTTGACCAGCGTCTTGAACAGGCGAGGGGGCAGATCGATAGCCTCCGCTCGAATCTGGCGGAGGCGGAAGAGATCAGCATGAAGGATCCGCTGACCTCTCTCTCGAACCGACGGTCCTTCGATCAGGCGCTGCAGCGGGAGATCTCGGAGGCCCAGGAAAATCGCAGCCCGCTTTGCCTGATCATGGGTGATATCGACCATTTCAAGCGGATTAACGATACGTTTGGCCATCTGGTAGGTGACGCGGTTCTCAAG
This sequence comes from uncultured Hyphomicrobiales bacterium, assembly GCA_903889985.1. GTDB lineage: Bacteria > Pseudomonadota > Alphaproteobacteria > Rhizobiales > Beijerinckiaceae > Terripilifer. The sequence goes on from CAISZN010000651.1 coordinate 7,051, forward strand.
CGGTTCGCAGAGCTGCTCGCCAAGAGCGCGGGGGTCAATGACACGGTGGCCCGCTTCGGCGGTGAAGAGTTTGCGTTGATCCTGCCGGGCGTTGGCGCAGATCAGGCCAAGGCGATCGCTGAAGGCATCCGCCGTACTCTCGAAAGCAAGAAGTGGGTTGCCACCGATGGTGGCTTGAAACTTGGGACCGTTACTGCCTCGTTCGGCGTGTCCGAACTGCGTTCAGACGATGACCCGGAGGATTTGGTGCGGCGCGCCGATAGCAAGCTCTATGAAGCCAAATGCGCGGGCCGTAACAAGGTTGTGGCAGAGGTCCGCCTGGCCGCCTGATCCTGGCGCGAGCTTGGTTCGCCGGAGGGACACTCCCGAGCCGCGCTGCTCCTTCGCCTTATTCTGGATCCGAACCTTGGCTCTCAGGTTGCGTTGTAATGGGCCGGTTTGGGAGCCTCCATCGGCACGATCCTCGGCACTTTGAGCGGCCCCTGCCTAATAGGGTGGCGTCTTCAGTCTGGCTTGATTACATTACAGGTGAAGCTGCCGGCTTCGGGTGACCGCCCGGCCGCGTTGGCTGACGGAGTGGCAAGGTGTCCTCTTTGGACGTTGCCGGCCTCAAGGAGGCTGGTACGGGTTCTGCGACCGTGACCGAACCGCGGGACGCCGCGACCTCGGCACCCATTCGTGCGCCCTTAAACACCTATGCTGCACTTGATCTTGGCACGAACAATTGCCGCCTTTTGGTGGCCCGCCCATCTGGAAACTCCTTCAAGATTGTCGATGCCTTTTCTCGGATCGTCAGGCTGGGCGAGGGCGTTTCCCAGACCGGGCGACTCGGGTCTGCTGCCATGGACCGTACCTTTGCCGCTCTTGAAGTCTGTCGGGACAAGATGCGTACCCGTGGCGTCAACCGCGCGAGGTTGATCGCGACCGAGGCCTGCCGCATGGCTGAAAACGGCCCTGATTTCATCGCTCAGGTTCAGGAACGACTGGGCCTCGATCTTGAGATCGTCGACCGGGAAACCGAGGCGCATTTGGCAGCAGCAGGCTGCTACACGCTTGTCGACGAGGACGCCGAAGGCGCCCTGCTCTTCGACATTGGCGGCGGCTCGTCAGAAATCGTCTGGTTGTCGCGGCCCTCGGTTGGGGATTCCCATCACGACATGCGCGGCAGGGTCAGCACCTGGGCCTCGCTGCAACTCGGAGTGGTGACCCTTGCGGAAAAATTCGGGGGCTATGAGGTATCCGAGGACTGTTACGAAGCCATGGTTGAGCATGTCTCCGGGGAACTCGAAGACTTTCTCGCGCGCACGGTCGGCCACACGCGCTGCTCGCGCTTTCACTTGTTGGGGACCTCCGGCACGGTAACAACCATCGCGGGTGTGCACCTGGGTCTTTCGCGGTATGATCGACGCCGGGTCGACGGGTTGTGGATGTCCGACCGGGAGGTCCACCGGGCCATTCGCCGGTTGCGATCCATGACCTATGACGATCGTGTGTCCAATGGATGTATCGGCGCAGATCGGGCCGATCTGGTCCTGGCTGGATGTGCTATTTTTGATGCCATTCGTCGTGCCTTTCCGGCTCCGCGGATCCGCATCGCCGACCGCGGTCTGCGGGAAGGAATTCTGATGCAACTGATGATGGCCGATCAGGCCTGGGGCGCCACACGGGGCGCGGGCGCATGACCCAGTCGAAAGGCACAAGTGGCCACGAGGGCGGGCGCTCTCTCAAGGTTCGCGTCAAATCGGCAGGGAAGCGCACGCTATCGTCCAAGCTCTGGCTTGAGCGCCAGCTCAACGACCCCTATGTGGCCCGCGCCAAGGCTGAGGGATGGCGGTCTCGTGCTGCCTACAAGCTCATCGAGCTCGATGAGCGGTTTCAGCTGCTGAAGCCCGGCCAGAAGATTCTCGACCTCGGAGCCGCCCCCGGTGGCTGGTCCCAGCTCGCCATCAAGAAGGTTGGCTCCAGGGGCAGGGTGATTGGCATCGACCTGCTCGATATCGACCCGATTCCGGATGTCGAATTCACGGTCATGGACTTCAACGACCAGGACGCCCCGGATCGGCTCAAGGCCATGCTGGGGGGGCGCGCAGATGGGGTCATGTCCGACATGGCGGCCAATGCCACGGGACACAAGAAGACCGACCATTTGCGCATCGTGGCCCTGGCGGAGCTCGCGGCTGCACTCGCCTGCGAGGTGCTGGCGCCTGGAGGCTTCTTTGTTGCCAAGGTCCTTCAGGGCGGCACAGAGGGGGACCTGCTGGCCATGCTGAAGCGGGATTTTGCCATCGTTCGCCATGTGAAGCCGAAGGCGAGCCGTGCAGATTCGTCTGAACTTTATGTTCTGGCCACCGGATTTCGCGGAACCGGGGATGGAATAGGGGATTAAGGGCAGGAATCCTTTTGCACTGCGTCGTACGCATGCTAAGAGCCGCTGCCAACCTGATCGGCGGGGCGCGAATCCCGCCACGGTCCTGTTCCGGCGGTTCCGCCGCCCAAGGAGTTGGCCATGCCCCTTATTCTGACAGAAGCTCTGACCTTCGACGACGTCCTGCTCCGCCCCGGGCATTCCGAGGTGGTGCCGAGCCAGGTTGACGTCCGCTCTCACCTCACGCGCGATATCAGCCTCAACCTTCCGATCATCTCCTCGGCCATGGACACGGTGACGGACGCAAGGCTTGCCATCGCCATGGCGCAGGCCGGCGGTATCGGGGTCATCCACCGCAATCTGGAGCCCGAAGAGCAGGCCGAGGAAGTGCGCAAGGTGAAGCGCTACGAAAGCGGCATGGTGGTGAATCCGATCACCATCTTCCCGGATGAAGCGCTCGCAGATGCTTTGGCCATCATGCGTCGCCACAGCATTTCGGGTATTCCGGTGGTCGAGCGTGGCCCAGCCGGGAAGCCGGCGCGCTTGTGCGGTATTCTGACCAATCGCGACGTCCGGTTCGCTGACAATCCCTTGCAGCCGGTTTCCGAACTGATGACGAAAAAGCTCATCACCGTGCGTGAGGGCGTCAGCAAGGAAGAGGCTCGCCGCCTGCTTCATCATCACCGCATCGAGAAGCTGCTCGTTGTCGATGAGGACTATCGCTGTGTCGGTCTCATCACGGTGAAGGACATCGAGAAGGCAACGCTCTATCCCAACGCCTGCAAGGACGCTGAAGGCCGCCTCAGGGTCGCCGCAGCCTCAACCGTTGGCGACAAGGGCTATGACCGCGCGCTGATGCTGATGGATGCCGGCGTCGACTGCATCATCGTCGACACGGCCCATGGCCACTCGCAGATGGTTCTCGACCAGGTCTCGCGCATCAAGCGCGTGTCGAACAAGGTGGCCATCATCGCTGGCAATGTGGCCACGGGTGATGCCACTCGTGCGCTCATCGACGCTGGCGCTGACGCGATCAAGGTGGGTATCGGTCCGGGCTCGATCTGCACCACCCGCATCGTCGCGGGTGTTGGCGTGCCGCAGCTGACGGCCATCGTGGAATCTGCTGATGTCGCTCGCAAGAATGGCATTCCGGTCATTGCGGACGGTGGCATCAAGTTCTCGGGCGATCTTGCCAAGGCCATTGCGGCCGGGGCCGACTGCGTGATGATCGGCTCGCTTCTGGCCGGCACGGATGAAAGCCCCGGTGATGTGTTCCTCTATCAGGGCCGCAGCTTCAAATCCTATCGCGGCATGGGCTCCGTTGGTGCCATGGCACGGGGTTCGGCGGATCGCTACTTCCAGCAGGACATCAAGGACTCGCTGAAGCTTGTGCCGGAGGGCATTGAGGGGCAGGTTCCCTACAAGGGGCCGGTTTCCGCTGTTCTTCACCAGTTGGCCGGCGGCCTGCGAGCAGCCATGGGCTATGTGGGCGCCAAAACGATTCCGGAATTGCAGGAGCGTGCACAGTTCGTGCGCATCACCGGTGCGGGCCTTCGCGAAAGCCATGTCCATGACGTGGCAATCGTGCGTGAGAGCCCGAACTATCCGACTGGTGGTGGTTAGGCCTGAGCTTCACACCCAAAAGCCGGCGCGATTTCGCGCCGGCGCTTCAACGGCCTCAAATGACTTGATTGAAAAGCTGGGCTCAATTTGAGCCCAGTATCTCACTCCCACTCAATCGTCCCTGGTGGCTTTGACGTCACGTCATAGACCACGCGATTGATGCCCTTCACCTCATTGATGATGCGCGTGGCCGTGCGGCCGAGCACATTCATGTCGAAGGGGAAGAAATCTGCCGTCATGCCATCGACCGAAGTGACGGCGCGCAGGGCGCAGACATGGTCATAGGTGCGGCCATCGCCCATCACGCCGACCGTGCGCACCGGCAGCAGCACGGCGAAGGCCTGCCAGATCACGTCATAGAGGCCTGCCTTGCGGATCTCATCAAGATAGATCGCATCGGCCTTGCGCAGGATCTCCAGCTTTTCAGGCGAAATGCCGCCGGGGCAGCGGATCGCGAGGCCCGGTCCAGGGAAGGGATGGCGACCAACGAAGGTTTCCGGCAGGCCAAGTTCGCGGCCAAGGGCGCGCACTTCATCCTTGAAGAGTTCGCGCAGCGGTTCGACGAGCTTCATGTTCATGCGCGCCGGAAGGCCGCCCACATTGTGATGCGACTTGATCGTGACGGAGGGGCCGCCGGTGAAGGAGACACTTTCGATCACGTCCGGGTAGAGCGTTCCCTGCGCCAGGAACTGCGGGGCGCCGCCGCCGTCGGCGGCGATCTTCTTGGCCTCCGCCTCGAAGACATCGATGAACAACTTGCCGATGATCTTGCGCTTGGTCTCAGGATCGACGACGCCGTCGAGCTCGCCCAGGAACTCCTTGCTCGCGTCCACATGGACGAGCGGGATATTGAACGTGTCGCGGAAAAGGGTGACGACCTGCTCGGCCTCGCCCATGCGCATGAGGCCGTGATCGACGAACACGCAGGTGAGCCGCTCGCCGATGGCCTCATGGATCAGCACGGCTGCAACCGCTGAATCGACGCCGCCCGAAAGGCCGCACAGCACGCGGCCGTCGCCGACCTGCGCACGGATCGACTTGATCGCCTCGCCACGGAAGGCTGCCATGGTCCAGTCGCGCTTCAGGCCTGCGACCTTGTGGACGAAATTCGAGATCAGCTTTGCCCCATCGGGGGTGTGCACCACCTCCAGATGAAACTGCACGCCGAAATAGCGGCGCTTCTCATCGGCGATTGCCGCGAGCGGCGCATTTTCGGAAAAGGCGATGCGGCGGAAGCCATCAGGCAGGCGCGTCACACGGTCACCATGGCTCATCCACACCGCATAGCGCTGACCCACGGCCCAGACGCCCTCGAAGAGGGCCGACTCTTCTGCCACTTCAAGTTCTGCCCGGCCGAACTCGCGATGATGCCCGGCCTCGACCTTGCCGCCCAGCTGCTCGGCCATGACCTGCTCGCCATAGCAGATACCAAGCACCGGCACGCCGGAATCGAAGATCGCCTGAGGCGCGCGGGGGGAGCCCTCATCGGTGACGGAGCAGGGGCCACCAGACAGGATCACCGCCTTGGGCTTGAGGCTCTCAAAGGCCTTATCGGCAGACTGGAACGGGGCTATCTCGCAATAGACGCCCGCCTCGCGCACCCGGCGCGCGATCAGCTGCGTCACCTGCGACCCGAAGTCGACGATGAGCACCTTGTCGTGATGGCTGACGATCTCTGCGTGGAGGTCCGGCGAGGTCATGGAGCAAGCTTCCTTCCGCAAAGCGTCGGATTAGAGGAAGGATGCCCAAGGTGCAATGGAACCCTTCCTGCGAAGCGTAATTCTGAACTGATTTTAACGGGTATTTGAGTGATTGGTTTGGGGCGTCCTCAAGGAGAGCGGCCTTACCTTGCCCTGACAGGCGGAGCAAATCCGCGACAGGGGTAGGCGATGATGATTGATTTGCGGGCCCGACAGGCAGGGTCGCTATTTTCCTTGGGGATCGATGAGGACCCGCCTTTGGCGATCCGCCCATCCTATCCGCGTGGCGGCTTCGTCGCCACCATGGCCCGCGTCTGGGCTGGCCTGCTGCCTGATCCGGCCGCAGGCTATGCGCCACTTCTGGCGCGCCCGCGCCGGGCGGCGCTGCCGAACCGCGCCGAGCAGCCCTGAGACCTCAGGGCGCGACCAGAACCGCGATATAGAAGCCGTCCGTGCCGGTCGAAGCCGGCGACAGGCGAATGCCCGCGCCATGGCGGGAGGCCTGTTCCGCGAGCTCTGGCAGGCCTGCCTTGCGAGCCATATGGGCGGCATCCCGTGGCACGAAGCGAGCGTGGCGCTCGAGGAAGGCGGAGACCCGCTCCTCGTTCTCTTCCCGCAGCACCGAACAGGTCACATAGACGATAGCCCCACCGGGCTTCAGATAGCGAATGGCGCTATCCAGCACCTCGTCCTGGGCCTTCATGCGCTGTTCCAGCGCGCCGGGGCGCACGCGCCATTTGGCGTCCGGATTGCGCCGCCAGGCACCCGTTCCCGTACAGGGGGCATCAACGAAGACCACGTCGCATCGACCTGCGAGATCTGCGAGGACGTCCTGCTGTCCCTTTGGGGCACGGACCTGCACATTGCGCGCATTTGCCCGTTCCAGGCGCGGGATGATCGGCATGAGCCGGCGACCGTCAGAATCGGCCGCATAGATCTGACCGCGATTGTCCATCATGGCTGCGAATGCGAGGGACTTGCCGCCGCCGCCTGCGCAAAGGTCAAGCACCTGCTGGCCAGGCTCGACGCCCGAAAGCAGGCTGGCAATCTGGGAGCCCTCGTCCTGAACTTCGACGAGGCCTTTCGCGTAAGCGGGCTCTGCTGCGAGTGCAGGAGAACGCCCATCAGGCGTCAGAGGCAGGCGCAGCCCCCAGGTCGATATCGGAGTGGCCTCCGGGTTGAGGTGAGAAAGCTGGCGAAGTGCTTTTTCCCGGTCACCCCGGATCAGGTTGACGCGCACATCGACCGGCGCGCGGCGGGCAAGCGCCGCCCCCTGTTCAGCAGCGGCCTCGCCAAAAGCGGCCTCAAAGGAAGGGCCCAGCCATTCGGGATAGTCGCCCTGCACATGGGCGGGAGCGCCCTCGAGGCTGGCAGAGGCCAGACGCTCACGCTCGGCATCCGTCAGGGGTGCAGGGCCATGGGTTGATCCGTCAAACAAGTCGCCGATGGCTTCCGCCTCGAGCCCGCGCTCAAGCCGCAGCATGCCGATCACGGTCGCGCGCGCATCCTCCACGCCCATGAGCCAGCGGGCCGAAGCGCGTCGACGCAGTGCGTCATAGACCAGCGAGCTGATCGCATTGCGATCCTTCGATCCGGCGAAGCGGTGGCCAGTGCCCCATTCCTTCAGCAAATCGGGGGCTGGACGGTGACGGGCCTCCATGGCCTCGAGAATCTCGATGGCGGCGGCAATGCGGGCTGCAGGGGTCATGGGCTCGGCTTTATGAAAGTGTGGGCCGAGGGAGTTTCACAGTCCCGGCGGCAAAGCAACCCTGCTCAGAGATTTGCAAGGATCCGTACGGCGAAGATGGCCCACATCAGGGCAAGGATCACAAAGCCCGCCAGGAAGAATGCAAAGCGGCGCCGCACATTGTTCGTCGTCACATGGACCGCCGCATGAAGCAGGCGCGCGCCGACGAACAGCCATTCCATGATCACGAATGGCAGGTCCGCTTTGCGGGTCATCATGGCAAGGATCACCAGCGCATAGAACAGGACCGGGAGTTCGAGCTGGTTTTCATAGGCGCGTCCGAATTTGGCTGGACCATCAGGCCAGCTGTTCTGCCCCAAGGCGATGTCCTTGATACGCAGCTCACCGCGCTTGAGGGCACTGACGCGCGATCGACCGGTCAGGCCGAGCAGGATGAAAGTCAGGCAGATCAGGACGAAGACCGGCAAAAGGATTGCTTGAACGGACATGCACCACCTCATGGGGGCGGGGCGAGGCCTCGCCAAAAAATAACCCCCGCCGTCGCATAAGGGGGGAGGAGCGACAAGGGCGGGGGTGTTGAGGCAGGACCCAGACAAAGGGGAGGCTTTGCCTGTTGCCCAATCCTACGCAGTCCCCGCCGGGACGGATCAGTGGGAGTTCTCGAATTTTTTCAGGGCCGCGAGACGTTTTCCCGCCATGCGAATTCCTGATTTCCAGGCCCTTTCGTAAAGCTCACGCGCCTTCTGCGCATCTCCCTTTATATCCTTGATTTTCATCGAAGACAGGATCCTGGGATCATAGGTTTCCGCGAGCGCGAGCACCGACTGCTTGTCACCTGCCGCGATGGACTTTTCGAGCAGTTGTCGGGCGCCTGGGATATCGCCTGCGATGATCGCCTTGGCTGCATCATCGGCCATCTGCTTGCTGAGGCCGTCGGTGGATTTAGACACATCGCCGCTGGTCGGCGCGCTGTCTTGATCAGCGACCAGCGAAGTCGCAGGGACAGGCGCAGTACTCGCTGTCTGGATCGATCCCGCTCCGGGCTTCAGGGAGCGGCTTGGGGGCGCTATTGGCTCAGGCGCGAGGATCGGGCTTGCCTTGCTGGGCGAGGCGAGGCTGCGGCTCTTCTCGGCCATGGCCATGGCAAGGGCCAGCCGTTCCTTGTCTGCCGGCAATGACGGCGCCTTTGCGACCTCCGGCTGCACTGCCGCCTTCACCGGAACAGACGTCGCCAACAAGACAGCCGGTACGACAGGAGCAGCCAGGGCTGACTTGTCCTCGATTCTGGGTGCTGGCCTGACGAAAAATGCTGCAGCGAGGGCCAGCACGCCGCCGAGCGCGACGAGGACCAGAGTGAGGACCTTTGGCCCCCTGGTTTCGTCCGTCGCCGGTGGCTCGAAATGCCTTGCCATGCGTCCGCCCCGGAACCCTTTCGTGAATCAGCAGAAATCGAGCGTTCTCGATGCCATGA
>CAISZN010000652.1 GCA_903889985.1 uncultured Hyphomicrobiales bacterium
CGCATGTATGCGGAGCTTTGGCAGCAGATCAAGAACGAGAACTGGGCGCTCGTCTCCGACGGTGGCTTCTCTTCCAACTGGCCGCATCGCCTTTGGCCGATGGAAAAGAACTACCAGTTCATCGGCGGGTCAGGCGGCTCCGGCGTCGGCTACCAGCCCGTGGCAGCACTGGGTGCGGCCCTTGCCCATCGAGACATTGGTGGACGGTTCGTGGTGAGCATCACCGGTGACGGTGAATTCAACATGGCGCCGCATACGCTTTGGACAGCGGCGCACCATGGCATTCCCTATCTCACGATCATCCAGAACAACCGCGCCTATCATCAGGAGGTCATGCATATCCAGCGCATGGCCAACCGCCACAACCGCGGGATCCTGAACGCCCATATCGGCACGACGATCGACAACCCGAATGTCGACTATGCCAAGATCGCACAGGGCTACGGAGCGGTCGGCATCGGACCGGTCAATGACCCCAAGGAACTGGGTGCCGCCATCGCCAAGGGCGTCGCAGCTGTGAAGGCGGGCCAGCCCGCCCTCATCGATGTCGTCATGCAGCCGCGCTGAGGGAGATCAAAAGATGAAACTTACAACACTCGCCCTCTTCGCCGCCGCCCTCGGCACGACCCCGGCCATGGCCCAGCAGGGCAATGCAGACAACGGCAAGAAACTGTTTGAGACCGTCGGCTGCTTCCAGTGCCACGGCCTGGCAGGTCAGGGCGCCCTCCAGACCGGGCCGCGCATCTCGCGCACCGCCCTGCCCCTGGAAGGTTTCCTGCAACAGCTCCGCAACCCGCTGAACCAGATGCCGCCCTATGAGGCGGCCGTGATCAGCGACAAGGATGCCGGCGATCTCTATGCCTACGTCAAGAACATGCCGGCCCCGCCGGATCCAAAGACCCTGCCCCTGCTGATGACCATGGGCAGTAAATAAGGCGATTACGGAATTGGTAAGGGGCCGCTGGCAGTTTGGGGAGAATATCTGCCCGCAAACTGGCCGGCCCCATGCTCCCTGTCGCCTTTCACGGTCTCTGCGCCACCCTCCACCCGGCTTCCGGCCGCCGCGGAGCCCTCATCCTCGGCAGCATGGGTTTCGATGACCTGTGTGGGCACCGCTTCCTGAGAGGGCTGGCCGAGGATCTTGCCTCTCGCGGGATCCCGGCGCTGCGGCTTGACCTGCGCGGCACCGGCGATTCCGCTCCAGCCGACGATCTCGGCCTTGTGGACCGATGGGCAGACGATGTTGCCCTTGCCATGGATGTCCTGCGGCAGGAAGCGCATTGCACCGAGGTGACCCTGATCGGCTTCCGGCTCGGAGCGCTTGTGGCGGCTCATGCTCTGGGCCGCGGCCTCTCGGTCGAACGATTGGCGCTGCTGGCGCCTCCCAGCAGCGGCAAGGCCTATCTGCGTGAGCTCAAGGTCCTGTCCCGTGTCATCAATGCTCCCGCAACGTCGAACTCCACCACAGGGCTCGATCTCGCAGGCTTTCAAATGTCGGACTCCCTGCTGGAGCAGATCTCCAGCCTGACTCTCGACCCGATCACCCGACAGCCGCCGGCTGAAACCATGCTATGCGCCACCGGTCCGCTGATTTTGGTGCAACGTCTGGCCGAAGCAGGCTGCGATGTCACCGATCTACCCTTTGAGGGCTACGACCGGCTGATGTGCGATCCCACGGCTTCGATTGTGCCGGGCAAGACCGCGCAGGCTGTGGCAAAATGGGTGGCAAATCTGGCCCCGCCTGCGCCGCGCCGCCTTCCGCACCCAATGTCCCTGGGCCAGATTGAAGGCGAAGGCTGGCGCGAAACGGGCCTCGTCTTCGGCACAAACGGCGCCCTGAACGGAATTCTCTGCCAGCCATCGAGCGCAAGGGGCGGCCCTGTCGTTCTCTTCACCAATGCTGGCGGCATCCGCCGCACGGGCTGGGGCAATTCGTGGGTCGATATGGCCCGCATGCTGGCCCGCACTGGCGTGACCAGCCTTCGTTTCGACTTCAGCAACCTCCAGGTCGACCTCGCAGAGGACGCCCCGGCCTTCCATTATGGCGAGACGATCTGGAGCGAAGTGTCCGCAGCCATGGACGCTCTGGAAGACCGTCATCTTGGCCCCTTTGTCGTTGCCGGTGCCTGCAGCGGCTCCTATCACGGAATGCGGGTTGCCGCCCTCGATGAGCGCATCAGCGCGGCCATTCTGGTCAACCAGCTTTGCTACGAGTGGAGCCCCGCCCACGCCCTTCCGTTCAATGCCTGGGTGGCTCAGAAATCAGGTGACTTCGACCGCAAGCGCCGCGCGATTGACGAGGACCTTTCAGAGCTCGCACGAATGAGGGCCAGGCTCATGGTCACCGGCATCAAGCTCGCCAAGACCAGTGCCAAGACAGCCCTGCGCCGGCTGCGCGCCATCGCAGATCTTCTGCCGATAGGACAGGAAGGCGGCAAGGGCAGCGCTGAACGTATCTTCCAGGAGCTATCGGCGCGCGGCTGCAAAGTTCACATCGTGCAGGCCGAGGGGGATGCCAGTGTTACCGAATTCGAAGGACAGTTCGGGCCCGGGGGCGAACGGATTCTCGCCCTCCCCGGCATCTCGCGGGTCATGGTGACAAACGCAGACCACCTGATGACGCCGCTCCATGCGCGCGACAGCATTCTGGCCTGCATCCTGGAAGCCGTCGAGCATCGCCTGCCGAAGGATCGTCAGCTTACTCAGAGCGCCTAGCTCGAACGCGACGCCACGAAGCTGGTCGCCTGTCGCAGGCAATCCGCCCGTTCGCCGAAAGGAACCAGCGCAGCAATCGCCTCCTCGACGAGCCGGTCGCAGGTCTGACGTGCACCCTCGAGGCCCAGCGTTCGCACCAGTGTCGCCTTGTTGCGGTCCGCGTCCTTGCCGATGCGCTTGCCGACCTGCTCTTCGGTGCCCGTCTCGTCGAGAATGTCGTCGGCGATCTGGAAAGCCGCACCGAGCACTCGGCCAAAATGTTCGAGAGCCTGCAGCTGCGCTCTGTCCGCGCCACCGATCAGCGCGCCCATGCGAACGCTCACGGCCAGCAAGGCGCCAGTTTTCATTGCCTGAAGCCGCAGGATCTCGTCATGAGTCAGAGGCTCTTTTGCCTTCTCTGCGGCAAGATCGAGCGCCTGCCCTCCCACCATTCCACCCATGCCCGCAGCCCGGGCGAGAGCCAGGACAAGATCTGCGCGAATGCGTGCATCAGGATGGGTCGCAGGATCGGCAAGAACATCGAAGGCATAGGTCAGAAGGCCGTCACCTGCGAGGATGGCGGTGGCCTCATCGAAGGCCTTGTGCACGGCGGGCCGGCCACGCCGCAGGTCGTCGTCGTCCATCGCCGGCAGATCGTCATGGACCAGCGAATAGCAATGCACGAGTTCCACCGCGCAGGCCGCCCTCAGGACCCCCTCTCCCTGGGCTCCAAAGAGCCCGGCGGTCTCCACCACGAGGAAAGGCCTCAGCCGCTTCCCGCCGGCCAGGGAAGCATGGCGCATGGCCTCCATGAGCCGAACGGGACGGAACATCTCGCCCGGCAGCAGGGGATCACCCAGAAGTGACGCGAGCGTCCTTTCAACGGCCTGCGCCACGGTCACGAGCCTGTGCTGAAACCCGTCGTCCGCCCGTTCCGACATCTCGTTCACCATGGTCTTCCCAGTTTAAAAGCCCGCCGGACGGTTAGGTCTTGGCCGCACAAGCGTTTCCAACATTTTTCCTTGCCTATTTCCAATGCCAGCAGGCCATTCCTGTCAACTTGAAGGGACCTGCATCGACTGGGCGCTGGAGACCGAACGTCAGTTTCCCCCGGGTTTTGAATGCCCCGACTGACGGCCGCCGTCGAAGGATCGCGGTACCAGACTCGACAGAAGCCGGCGTCTCTGCCAATGGTCTTGCGCCTTCAAAAAGGGGAACGAAACGCCGTGGATATGTTTACCGACCTCGCTCAGAAGCTAGCCTTCCTCGCCGCCTATAGCGTCTTGGTGATCGTGGCCTTCTATGCGGCAGAGAAAGTGTTCCGCCGCAGCTGAGCCTGCATGCTGGAACGGCCTGGCCGCCGATCAGAAAAATCATGGTCGGAGGTGGAGCGTTCGATATTCCACCCCTCGCCCAAAACTGAAATAAATTATTGAAATATAAGATTAAAACCGAACCCTAAGAGGCCTTTTGTGCTTCTTTCATGGGCGACTGTGCGCCGGCAATGCGTTCGGCGACCTGAATGAGACGTCGCAAGCGTCGGGCGATACGCCCTGCCCCCTCGTAGGTCTCCGGGTCAAGGGAATCGATGCGAACCGTGGCGCTGATGGCCACCGGCTGCCCGGATACATCCGCGAGTCTTGCCTCAACCGTGTGGCGAGCATGATCAAGGGCTGCTGCAAGTTCGTCGTCATCGAGATCAGCCCGGCTGCGCAGGAAAACGCGAACCGAGGCCAGCTCCGCAGCAAAGAC
>CAISZN010000653.1 GCA_903889985.1 uncultured Hyphomicrobiales bacterium
AGCAGAAGCAGGCCGAGGATCAGAAGGGCGAGCCGCTGCCGGGTCATTCCTCACGCCTCCCCATCAGGCCCTGAGGGCGCAGAACAAGGATGGCAATGAGCAGGCCGAAGGAGGCCATGCTTTTCATGGAAGGTGCCAGCAGCAGGCTCGCCAGCGCCTCGGTCGTGCCGATGATGAGACCGCCCAGCAGGGCTCCCGCCATGGAGCCCAAGCCGCCAATGATGACGATGGTGAAGGCAAGCAGGGTGAAGGCCGGTCCAAGGGACGGCGCAGCATCGGCGATGGTGGCAAGCAGCGCACCCGCAGCGCCCACGCAGCCAAGGCCAATGCCGAAGGTCAGCGCATAGAGCTTCCTGACATTGAGACCGACGACCGCGGCACCGGTGAGATTGTCAGCACAGGCGCGGATCGCCGTCCCGGTTGTCGTGTAGCGAAAGAAGGCAAAGAGACCTGCTGCGACGACCAGCGCAATGAGCGCTGCATAGACACGCACCTTGTCGACGAGGACATCGCCAATGTACCAGCTGTCATAGGCATAGGGCAGGTCCACATGATGCCCATCAGGACCGAAGATCATCAGGAACCCGTTGACCATCACGAGAGCCAGACCAACCAGCAGAATGAACTGCTGATAGTCCGGCCTCGTGATGAAGGGTGCAATGAGCGTGCGTTGCAGGCCATAGCCGAGGACAAAAAACAATAGCGACACCGGCACCAGCGCATAGATGGGCTGCAACCCAAGCGTCTTGAACAGGACCCATGTCACATACATGGCCAGCACGGCGAATTCACCATGGGCGAAATTCACCACGCGGACCACGCCGAAGATAACCGACAGGCCAAGCGCCATCAGGCCATAGACGAGGCCCGTCAGCATGCCTTGAATGAGGACTTCCAGGGTGAGGGAGAATGACATCGCGTCTTTGTGCAGCAGCGCAGATGAAGCGCTGATGCTTGATCCGTTACTTACGATTCTGCCAGCCAGGCGCCGGGAGAACCGGATCGGCGGCGGCGACGCTTGAAGGATAGACGACAACCGGTGTCTGCTTCTGGTTTTGCACCACAGCTGAACCGATATTGGCGTTCTGCCCCTTTTCGTCGAACTGGATGGGACCGCCGATCATCACGTGCTGTTCGAGCTTCGTTTCCTTCACTGCCTTCATCAATTCCGGGCCACTTGTCGTACCCGCACGCTTGAAGGCATCAGCAGCAATCATCAGTGCCTCGAAAGTGAAGCCTGCATTGAAGCTGTCAACAACGAAGCGGTTGGCTGGGTTGGCGACCTTGAAGGAGGCCTCCAGCGCCTGCGTGATGGAAGACTTCGGGTTAGCCCAGGGCAGGTTGAACATGGCGTAATCGGCCAGAGGACCCATGGCCTGATAGAATTCCTCGTCATACAGGCCCGGCGAACCGGGCGAGATGATTGCCTTTGGCTCGAAACGCTGGCGTGCCATGTCGCGTACAAGCTTGATCGCATCGCTGGCACGCGTCACCGTCATGACGAGATCGGGCTGCAGGCCTCGCATCTTGGTCACCTCGACAGAAAGGTCCTGGGCACGCGGGTCGTAGCTGATACTGTCGAGCAGCTTGAAAGGCATGTCCGCCTTCGGGAAGATGGCATCCATGGCCTGACGCTGCGCCGTGCCGAATGTGTCATTGGCATGCACGAAGACCGCGGATTTAAAGTCCACCTTGGTGGCGGCGGAAATCTCCTTGATCAGCCGCAAGCCATTCGTCACGAGCTGGCCGCCGGTCTGGAAATTTCGCACGAGGTATTTGTAGCCCTGCTCCGTGATCTGGGGCGCCGCGGCGATGTTGATGACGAGCGGCACCTGACGCTGCTCGCAGACCTGCGCAATGGCCAATGTGAGGCCGGAATCAAAGGCACCGACAATGCAATTGGCGCCTTCGTTGATCACCTTCTCAGCCTGGGTGCGGGCGGTGTCCGCATTGGACTCCACGTCCACGTGCACCAGCTCGACCTGATAGCCAAGATCAGCCAGCACCTTGGGCGCAGCCAGCGCCCCACGATGGCAGCTCTGGCCGGCCTGCGCGTAGAGCCCGGATCGCGGCAGCAGGATCGCGATCTTCAGAGTCTTGGCCTGGGCGCGCACGACGGCGGGCGACGCCACAAGGCTTGCCGCGCCAACAATCAGACTGCGGCGATCGACGGAATAAAGGGTCTTCGGGGACAAGGGCGCCTCCTTGTTATCTATGGCAGCGGATTTGGGCCGAGGGGCCTGCATTTGTCCAGAGGCCTGTCATGGGCTTTTCGGCTAGCGTGACAGCAAGGCGACCGAGCCCATCGCCAGAATGAGCGCAGGCGTAGTCACGAGCATCCCGATTTTCAGGAACCGCCAGGCACTCACCTCGAGCCCTTCGCGGCGCAACACGAGAAGCCACAGGATCGTGGCCAGGGAACCCGTGACTGAAAAATTGGGGCCAAGGTCGATCCCGATCAGAACTGCTGCGGACACAGGCTGCGGCGACTGCGCCGCCGAAAGGGCGGCAGCAGACAGAAGGCCTGCGGGCAGGTTGTTCATCAGGTTCGAGGCAAGGGCGACAATCCATCCACTGCCGAAGGCACTCCAGCCGATGGACTGCTCAGTGAAGGCCCTCAGCGTCGTCGCAATGCCCCCGACAGCTCCCGTGCTCTCAAGGCCGGCTACCATGACAAAGAGCCCGGCCACCAGCGGCAGGACGCTCCAGCTGATTCCCCGCAAAAGCGAAACCGGCGATTGCCGGGTGATCAGGAGCACGACCAATGCCATCAACACCCCTGCCACCAGCGTTGTCCAGCCAAGCGACAGACCCAAAGCCGATGCCAGAAGCTGAGCGCAAATAGCGAGGAGCGTGCCAATGCCGGCGAGGCGAGCACCGGGACCAAGCGGCCGATGATCGATGCGCTCGGCGACGGGTTCCAAAAGGTCATCGAAAAATCGCCAGCGCAGAACAGCAAATGTCACGGCGATCGAGAGACATGAGGCAAGCCCGAAGCTGGAGATCCAGCGTCCCAGCGTCGGCATGCGATCGCCGAAGATCACCAGATTGGCAGGGTTCGAGATCGGCAGCACAAAGCTCGCCGCATTGGCGATGAAGGCGCAGACAAACAGATAGGGCAAGGGTGGAGCACCAACAGCCCTTGTCACGATATAGACTGCAGGCGTCAGGACCACTGCAGTTGCATCGTTGGACAGGAAGACCGTCACGACCGTGCCAACTCCATAGACCAGCGCGAAAAGACGGGACGCTGACCCACCGGCCCAGTCCGCAGCGATGACTGCGAGCCTGTCAAACAGTCCTTCGCGACGGGCGATCTCTGCAATCAGCATCATACCCGCCAGAAACAGGTAGACCTCTGTCCCGCGGCCAATGGCTGAAAGTGCATCCCCAAGGGGCAGCAGCGTGAAGCCAACAAGCGCAACGGCGCCAATGGTGGCCCAGATTGCTTCCGGCAAGCGCCATGGCCTGATAACGACCCCGGCCGTTACCAGAAGAGCGATGGCCCAGATCGCAATGTCCCGGATCAAGGATCAGTCCCTATGGATCGGATCGATCCACTTGACGGACTGCGGCGCTTCCACCGCCTCAATATCGAGATTGACCGAGGTCGCCTGACCATCGCTGCGCACCAGCACGCATTCAAGCGTTTCATCCTGGCTCGCATTGATCTCCTGATGCGGCACGTAGGGCGGCACGAAAATGAAATCGCCCGGCCCTGCCTCGGCCACGAATTCGAGCCGCTCGCCCCAGCGCATGCGGGCCTTGCCGCGCACCACAAAGATCACGCTTTCAAGAGGGCCATGATGGTGCGCGCCGGTCTTGGCGCCCGCGTGGATATGAACCGTCCCGGCCCAGAGCTTCTGGGCTCCGGCGCGGGCAAAATCGATCGCTGCCTTGCGATCCATCCCCGGCGTCTGGGGAACGCTGCCGCCATCCAGCGATCCAGCTGGGATCACCTTCACACCATCATGTTTCCAGCGCTCGGCACTCGTGGTCATCTGCTGCTCCCTCGACGGGCGACCCTACCATGGCTGACCGCAACAGGCAGTACCCTTGACGGGCCACCCCCCTCTCCGCCAACGTGCTTCGGATAAAATTTGGAGGAAACATGACGTGGCATGCCGCCGAAGGCGGCCCAGATTCCGGCCGAAGGCTGATGAGCAGGCGAGACGCGATCGCCGCGAGCATGGCCGCCCTTGCCTTGCCGGCCGCTGCCAGTGCCCAGAGTGCTGCTGATTTCTTCGCCGGAAGGACGATCAAGTTCTGGGTCGGCGTGGCACCGGGCGGAGCAACGGACTATGTGGCGCGCACCATCGCTGCCCATCTCGGCAGGCACGTGCCCGGCAATCCAGTGGTCCAGCCGGAGAACATGCCCGGCGCCTCAAGCCTCGTCATGACGAACGCCCTCTATAACAAGGGCGCACGCGACGGCACAGTAATCGGGATTTCCCTCAACGGCGTGGTGCTCGAGCCCAAGCTACAGCTCATGAAGGGCTCGGGTCAGGCCGTTCTTTTCGACACCAATCGCATCAACTGGATCGGCACGCCCTCGCACTTGCCCCATGTTGTCTGGGTGCGATCCGATGCGCCGGTGCAGACCTTCGAGGACCTTCGAAAGACAAAGGTCGTTCTCGGTGCCATCTCGCCGGGCTCCGACAGCCATATCCTGCCGCGCCTGATGAATGTGACGCTGGGCACGAAGTTCGAGATCATCGGCGGGTATCAGGGCGTCAACGAAATCTTCCTTGCCGCGGACCGTGGAGAGGTCCAGGGCGCCATCGTTGGCATCGCCAATCTCACCAGCACGAAACCGGACTGGATCCGCGACAGGAAGATTCGCATCCTGCTGCAGTTTGCAACAGAGCGCAGCCACGAGCTGCCCGACGTACCGACTGCGCTCGAGGTTGCGCAGAACGATGAGGCGCGCGCCATGCTGGCGCTCTATGCAACCAAGTTTCAGGTCGCCTTCCCGGTCTTCACGCCGCCCGATGTGCCCAGGGAGCGCCTCGAGGCCCTGCGTGCGGCCTTCATGGCCACCATGGCAGACCCGCGCTTCCTCGAGGATGCGAAGCGCGGTGGCATCGACATCGACCCCTTGAGCGGCGAAGACGTGGCACGCGCCGTGCGCGCCATCGACGCAACACCCCAAGCCGTCATCGAACGGCTGCGCACCGTCATCGGTGGCTGAGATTCTGGCGAGGAACCCATGAAAAGAAATGTAACCTACGACAGCCTTCGCGATTTCGTTCAGCAGATCGATGCGCTTGGCGAGTTGCGAACCATCAAGGCGGCGTCTTGGGAGGAGGAAATTGGCGCGCTGACCGACGTGCTCCAGCACGACGAAAAGGCGCCTGCCGTCATCTTCGACGAAGTACCGGGCTATCCAAAGGGCTTCCGCGTGCTCGTCAATGCCTTCGGCGGCAAGCGGCAGAATGTGATCCTTGGCTTCCCGCCAGACCTCAGCAAGGTCGAGGTGAGTGACTCCTTCCTCGGTGAATATCGCGAGGCAAAGTCGCAGCGCGTTCCCTATGAAGTGGTCGAGACGGGCCCGGTGTTCGAAAACATCATCGAAGGCGATGACGTCAATGTCCTGAAGTTCCCGACACCCTTCTGGCATCCCGGCGACGGCGGGCGCTATATCGGCACCGGCTGCTTCAATGTGACCAAGGATCCGGACGAGGGCTGGGTCAATGTCGGCACCTATCGCATCATGATCCAGAATGAGAAGCAGGTCGGCTTCTACATTTCTCCCGGCAAGCATGGCCGCATCCATCGCGACAAATACGAAGAGCGCGGCGAGAAGATGCCGGTCGTCATGGTTCTAGGGGCTGATCCCCTGACCTTCCTCATCGCCTGCAGCGCGATTCCGAGCGGCACCTGCGAATATGACATCATCGGCGCCTATCGAGAGCGGCCGCTGAAATGCGTGCTCGGCAAGCACACCGGTCTTCCTATTCCAGCCGATGCAGAAATTGTGATCGAAGGCTTTGTGGAACCAGGCAAGACATTGCCCGAAGGCCCCTTCGGTGAATGGACCGGCTTCTATGGTTCACCCGGTGACGAGGCGCCGGTGATGGATATCAAGGCCATCTACCATCGCCACGATCCGATCCTGGTGGGGTGCCCGCCACAGGTGCCTCCGGGCGAGAATTCACGCTCGCGTGCGATCCTGCGCTCCGCCATCATCAAGGAGGATCTCTCCAAGGCCGGCGTGCCGGATGTACGCGGTGTCTGGGCTCATGAGGTTGGCGGCGCGCGGATGCTCGTGGGCGTTGCCATCAAGCAGCGCTATCCCGGCCACGCAAGACAGGCAGGCCATATCGCCGCGCAATGTTCAGGCGGCGCCTATGCGGGCAAATATGTCGTCGTCACGGACGAAGACGTTGATGTGAGCGACCTCAACGAACTCATGTCCGCCATGGTCTTCCGCTCAGACCCGGCCACGTCAATCGACATTATCCAGAAGGCATGGTCGACGGCGCTCGATCCATCCATTCCACCGGCGAAGAAAAAGGAAAAGGACTTCACCAATTCCCGCGCCATCATCGACGCCTGCCGGCCTTTCCATTGGAAGGACCAGTATCCGAAGATATGCCTGCCCGACCCCGATGCCGTGCGCCGGGCCAAGGAGAAATTCGGAAAATTCCTGCTCTGAGGCTCAGCCTTTGTGGAAGACCGTGAGATCTGGCGGCGGGCCTTCGAAACCGAGGTCCCGCCAGCGCGCCGATACGCGATCATAGACCTCTCGGCGCAACAGGGTCGATTTCGGGAACTGCGCAAGATGCGCATGCGGCTTGCAGGCATCGATCAGGACCTTGGAGCCATAGGGCCGCTTTTCAGCCGTAAACTGGCTGGGATCGAGCCCGGTGGACCATGTCTTTCTCAGCACATCGATGTCTTCTGATGGATGGCAGCGGGTTGAGAGGGCCCACATGACATCGTTCATGTTGGTGGGATCGACATCCTCGTCGACGGCGATGATCCACTTCGTGTAATAGGCGGCCGCCGGACACTGCGCAGCGAGCGCAAGCGCCTGCGCCACATGGCCTGCATAACGCTGCTGCAGCGAAATCACGAGCATGCCAAAGCCACTGGCTGCGGCGGGATGCGTATAGACACCGCGCACGCCGGGCAGGCCAATTCGGTCGAGATCATCAAGAACGCGGGCCGATCGCGCGATGGCGTAGAATGTCCCCTGCTCGCAGGATGGATAGCGCGCCATCAAGGCTGCCGTGATGATGGGGTTGCGGCGCATGTGCACAGCTTTCACCGTGATCACCGGCTGTGGCGATGGCGGACTTCCATAATAGCCGGTGAACTCGCCCAGAGGCCCTTCCTGCGACAGATCACCGGGATGCAGCAAACCCTCGATCACGATTTCCGCACGCGCCGGAATCGGCAGGCTGACAGCAACACCAGATGTCAGTTCGACAGGATGTCCCGTCATTGCTCCCGTGACGTTCAGCTCGCTTTCAGATGACCCGAAGACAATCGAGGCCGCCATGAACATGGCAGGATCCACGCCAAAGGCTGCAACCACTTCACAGGGTTCGCCCTTTGCCCACCAGGCTTCGCGGTCGAGGCGGCCATCCTTTCCTGGAGAACAATAGAGGCCGACGCGGTCAGGGCCATGCAGCATCTGCCGGTAGCAGCCGACATTGATGCGGCCACTTGCCGGATCACGGGTGAAGGTGATGTCGCCCGTACCGATATAGGGGCCGCCATCGCCCGGCCAGAAGCGCGGCACGGGCAACTGGGTGAGATCGATGTCACTGCCGGTCAGCACGATCTCGTTCACGGGCGCCGCTTGAGGAGAGACCTGCACGGGCGACACACGCCCTTTCATGATCAAACGGGTCTGGTCGATGAGCGCCAGAATGGAGAGTGACGGATCAAGCCCCAGCGTCAGTGCATAGCGCTCCTTGCTGTTGCCAAGAATATTGGACAGGACCCGCGCGCCCAGAGGATTGTGAGACAGCTTCTCGAACAGAAGTGCCGGTGCTTTCTCATCGCGGGTTCGCATGAAGGTGATCGCGCCGAGCTCCTCGGCGGGATCGACCTCACCGGAGATGCGCTGCAGTTCGCCATGACGTTCGACAAGGCTGAGCCAATCGCGCAGGTCCCGCCACTGGGCGGGTGGAATCTCCCGGCCCGCAGTTCCGGTCGCCGGTGACGTGCCATAGGTTTCTTCCAAGGCGCTCCTCCCGAGTTGCTCTTGCAACGAACCAGAGCGGAGGCCCTCGCGTCAACCCGCCCCGCCATTTTGCATGATGGTCGATGGGCACAGACCCAAGAGCCATCGAGGCCTGCGGTCGGCCTCTCAGTTCTGCTGATAGGCTGCTCGCACTTTCTCGGTCAGGTCAGCTGGCAGGTCGCTGACCTGCATGATCAGCTTCTGCAGATCCTCACCCTTGAGCGGGTCGATGCCGACGCGGACCTTCTCCGCATCAGCAAGAAACTCTGGATCTTTCATGGTGGAATCAAATGCGCGTCGCAGGGTTTCAAGGCGATCCGCCGGAACCCCCGGCGTCGTGAAGAAGGCGGTGCCAACTTCCGAAGCGGCGAGAATCGCCTCGAGTACCCGCTTCTGCTCATCCGTCTTGGCAAACTCGAGAGCAGTGGGCACATCCGGCAGTTCCGCAATCCGCTTGAGCGAGAACTGGACCGGGATACTGACATCCTTGTTCTTCACCCAATCCGGATGGGCCGTCTTGAGCGCTTCCCAGGCCGTGGAGTGTCCCTCTGTCTCGCCACGTTCCATGGCAAGCATGGCCTCGTTTGAACCGCGATAGCCCATGATCAGCTTGAACTTGGTCGCGAGCAGGTTGTTCATGACCGAAGGATAGATCGAGACCGTCGAGCCGGCGCCCGTGCCGGCAAGAGTGACTTCAGTCTTCTGCGCCTCGGGGATCGTCTTCACCGCGACGCTCTTCCAGATCATCACGATATTCACGAGTGGCGAGGCGCGGCCAACCCAATTGAGCTGGGACGTCTTATAGCGCACACCCGGCGTGCCAAGCTTCTCGTCGAGCGCCAGCGTCGGGGCACCCAGGCCCAGAACAAGGCCATCCTTGGGCGACAGGTTGGCAACCTGATTGGCTGCAAGAAAGCTGCCGGCACCCGGCATGTTGCGGGCCACGATGGTTGGGTTGCCAGGAATGTGCTTGCCCATGTGCTGGGTCAGCAGGCGCGCATAGACGTCATTGCTGCCACCCGGCGGGTAGCCGATGATCAGGTCGATGGTCTTGCCCTTGTAAAAGGCCTCCGAGCCCTGGGCCATGGCCGCAGAGGCCGTGGACAGAGAAAGAGCAAGGGCAGCACTGAAAGCAAGCAGGCGCATGGACAGATCCCACGTTCGTGGCTGCACCAATGCAACCCGACATCCGTTCGCTTGCCATGACGTTCAGGTGGCCGCAAGCCCCCGCTCTGTCATGATGCAACGCAATATGGGATTTGGATCAGGCGGGGCGATGCAGGCGCTCAAGGATGAGATGGGCCAGCGCATATCCCGTCGTTGCCGATGTCTTGGGGTTGCCGGGCGCAGCATGGCCTTCAATCCGGATCGAGAGATCAGTACATCGGGAGCGGATATCAATTTCGTGCTGATTTCTGGTGACGGCAGGATCTGCCACAAGCCGTACCTGCGTCTCGTCAAGCCCAACACCGGCAAGTGCAATCGTTGCAGCAACATTGGCGTTCTGGGGGAACAGCCGGGCAGCATCTCTTGCACTGCCTTCAAAGAAGGCCAGCTGCCCATCGAGCCTGTCGAGATCGACCCATTCTTCGGCCTTGGTTCCGCGCCATGCCATGGGCGGCTTGCGCGACGTGTAGGTGACCGAAGTAAGGCCCGCAAGTTTTGCGGCTGCCAGAATATCGAGCCCGCCAATAGCCCCCGGTGAAATGACAAGCTCCACGCCTGAGGCATCGGCCTGAGACTGCAGAAGATCGTGCAAACGATCATCCGCAAGGGCTCCAACAGCACTCACGATGAGAGCGATGCCTGCCTCAAGCACGGCAGGTCCCGCCTCGGCCAAGGCTTCATGCCCGGCGGCTTCTGCGACCAGCATCGGACGCGCAGCAAGGAACGTTTCGAGCGTCGTCGCAACGATCACCTCTTGCGCGACACGACCAAGATATGGCCCCGCCCATTCGCGTGCCTTGTCGAGGCTTGCGGGACGCGCGAGACAGATGAGAGCCTCGATCGGGGTTGGCAATGCTTTTTCCAGCGCATCAAGCGCCAGAGTCGCAACGGACCCTTGCCCGATCAGGCCCAGCCTCATTTGGCACCACCTGCAGCGCCGGCAGGCGGCCCACCGAATGCAACCGCATAGGGACCGATCACGGTCATGTCGACTTCGAGCAGCGTCGGCCCGGAAACCTCGAGCGCGCGATCGAAGGCTGCAGCAAAGGCTCCAATATCCATGACACGCTCATGGCGCAGGCCAATACTCGCAGCGACGAGGCTGAAATCAGGCGTCAGCAATTTGCTATAGGCACGACGCCCTTCATATTGCGCATCCTGAATGTTCTGGATAACGCCATAGGCCTTGTCGTTCATCATCACATAGACGATGGGGCAGTCATTTTCGACTGCAGTCGCAAACTCCCCGATGTTGAGCTGCGCTCCACCATCCCCCAGCAGGGCGATCGTCTTGACCTGTGGCGCTGCAAAGGATGCACCGATGGCCATGGCAATACCTTGGCCAATACCGCCGCCAAGTGCGTGCACGCCCAGGTTCGGTGCCGCAAAACGTACGTACCGATTTCCAAACGTGGAATTGCCGATCGTGACGTCGCGCACCCACGGCAGGCCGCCCGCATGGACACGCTGGCTGAGATGGCGCGCCAGCACATCATAGGGTCCAAGGCCCTTTTCAAGGTTGGCTTCAGCCTTTTTGCGTGCGGAAGCAAAATCAGCGGCAAATCCTGAATCAGTTTCCAGGCGCTCTGGCAGACGTTCGAGAAGACCTTCAAGCGCGAGGCGCGCATCGCCGTGGATGAACAGATCGACGGCGAAATTCCGCCCGCCCTGACTCGCCTCGGCATCAATCTGGATGACCGGACGGGGAAAGCGCATTTCATTGTTGCGCGTCTCATTACCGCGCAGGCGCGAACCAGCGATGATCAGCAGGTCGGCTTCGTCATAGAGCTTCTGTGTCTCGGGCGTCATGTTATAGGCGCCGAGGGATCGTGGATGATCCTCGGGCACCACGGCACGGCCATTGGCGCTGGTCACAGCGCAGAAGCCGCGTTCAACGAGCCCGGTTGCAGCCGCCGAGGCTCCACGTGATCCGCCTCCGAGCAGGATCACCGGCCGGCGCGCGCCCCGCACGAGCCGCGCCAATTCATCAAGCTGCGCGGCATCCGGCGTCACGACGGCATGGGCTGGTTTGGGAATGATCGAAGGCACCGCCACGGTATGCCGCTGCACGTCGATCGGGATCTCGAGGCTGACCGGCCCAGATGGCGCAGACAGGGCAGCGGAAACGGCTGCTTGCAGGGTCGGGATGCAACCGCGTCCCTCCCAGATACGGAAGTAGGCCTTCGACACGCCCTTCAGCATGTCCGGCTGCTTGGGCACATCGTGGATCGCGGCGCGATCACGGTCCATGTAGATCGTATCGAGCTGTGAAGTGATGTGCAGCACCGGTGAACCAGCTGTGAGCGCTTCGACCTGCGAGCCCGCCGCGTTGCCCGCCGCCGTTCCGGTGCTCGTGACGACAACGCCAAGGCCACGCGAAACGCGCGCGAAAGCGTCTGCCATATTCATGGCTCCGGCTTCGCCGCGCGCAGGAACGAATGTGATGCGTCCCTGTCGCAGGATGGCATCGAGGATCGGCATGTTGTGAATCGAGATCACGCCAAAGACATGCGTCACGCCAATCTCGGCGAGATAGCGCGCAACCGCATCACCGACGGATTCCTCGGTCGGGCGCGTGGAAGCGGCGGATGTCGTCTGGCTCATGTCATCCTCATATAAATCGGGAAACGCCGCCCGAAATCTCGAGCGTGGCGCCTGTCACATAGGCTGCAACGGGTGAGGCCAGGAAGACGATGGAGCGCGCCACCTCCTCCGGCTTGCCGAGACGACCGAGCGGAATGTGTTTTGACTTCGCGAGTTCAGCTAGCCAGGCATCGCGTGTCTGTGACTTGTCAGGACGTGCCTCATAGCGGCGCTCCCACTGGCCGGATTCGATCAGGCCGAGCACCACGGAATTGACGCGGATCTTTGGTGCGAATTCGACGGACAGGGATTTCAGCAGGTTCTGCACACCGGCACGAGCTGCAGATGTGCACACCATGTGCGGCTCAGGCTGCAAGGCCAGCAGCGAATTCACGGCGAGAATGGCTGCTGCATTGCTTTTGTCGAGCAGCGGCCGGAAAGCACGGATCGGCAGCACCTGGCTGAAGAACTTGAGATCAAGTTCGGCGCGCCACTGCTCATCGGTTGTCGATTCGAAGGTCGAGACGCGTCCCTGCCCGGCATTGTTGATGAGCATGTCGACCTGCGGCCGCCATGCAGCCACTGCCTGTGCGAAAGCAGTAACTTCGCCAGATTTCGTCACATCGCAAGTCAGGGCGAGAATGCGACCCTCGCCAAACCTAGCCGTGAAAGGCTCAGCAACTTTCGCAAGACGCCCTGCATCGCGTCCACAGAAGGCGACATCGGCCCCTTCTTCCAGCAGCACGCCCACGCAGGCCAATCCGATGCCGGAGGTTCCTCCGGTCACGATTGCCACGCGCCCTTTCAAGCCAAGATCCATAGTACCTCCCGGAGCCACTGGTCGGGCTCATCGAAGACGGCGGGGCTGCAGCCCCGCCAGCTCCAAGCAATCAAAGCTTCGGACGCTTGACCTTCGACAGGGGATGGCTCGGAGGATAGGTTGGCGTTTCCGGCTTGGTGGACCCGACCATCACGCACATGAGAGCTTCCTCGCGGCCCTCATTCACGAGGCCACGGTAGAGGCCTGCGGGAACGGAGATCAGATCGCGCTCTTTCAGGATCGTCTCGACGAGTTCGCCCTGATGCTCGACCATGATGCGGATGCGCTCGCCCTTGAGGATGAAGAAGACCTCTTCCGCATCCGTATGCAGATGCAAGGGGCCTTCGCAGCCCGCCGGCAGCACCATGGTGGAAAAGGTGAAGTGTTCTGAGGGGATCGCATTCGGATCGGCGGAAACGCCTGTCGCGCCGGTGCCGATGTAGCGCATCTGGGCGCGCTTGTACTTGGGATCGAAGTCAGCCTGAAACTTCAGCGCATCCCAGTCGAGCGTGCGCGTCTCATAGCGGGCAACACGGGACTCGACCCACTGGCCGAGGGTCTTGCCCTCGGGGATCTTCACGTCGTCCGGGAATGTTTCCTTCAGGTCCGCATGCTGGTTCATGGCTCACTCCTCGCTGCAGCGCCGTTCCGGGCAAAAGCGGGTCTTCCGGGCCCGCCGAACCGAAATCGATCTTTACAGACGATAAACGACAACATAGGCTGTTGCAAATACGAACTAACGTTTCTTATGTGAAACAATGTTCGGCCCCCTGAGGGTTGAATGGAGGCTCGGGACATGGCGCAGCAGGGTCAGTACCTCGTCGTTCACCAGACGCGCGAACGCGAGCCCACCGATTACGAGAACCTTCTCGCTGACGGTATCGAGCAGGCTTATGCGCGCGGCATCCATGAGCTGGCCCAGCTCGTGCAGGCGTTGAATGAGGCCTGTGTCCCCTCGCCCGGCGGCCGGCCCTGGACCGAGCAGCTGTTCGTCTCCGAAATGAAGCGCCTCGGCGCCTGACAACGGGAGTTCGTGATGACCGAGATCTCGAAGGACGCTGTCGAAGACCTGCTGCAAAAGGGTCTGCGCAACACCTGGTATGCCATCTGCCCGTCAAAGTTCGTCGGCGAGCGTCCGGTTTCCCTGCGCCGCTGCGGCTACAAGATGGTTTTTTGGCGTGACCTGCAGGGTGACGTGCAGGCCCTTGAAGATCACTGCCCTCATCGCGGCGCACCGCTCTCCATGGGCATTCCCATGGATGACCGCATTGCCTGCGGCTATCACGGCGTGCAGGTCGACAAGAATGGCGTGGCGGTCTCCGTTCCCGGCAGCCCCGGCTGCGCGCTGGAAGGGCGCAAGGCGACTCGCGTCTTCCCGACCAAGGAAGCAGCAGGCATGATCTTCGCCTATGTGGGTGACAAGCTGCATCCCACACCGCCGGACCTTGTATTGCCCGAGCAGCTTACCAGCCCCGAGTTCAGCTATTTCCCCTGCTATGCGGAATGGAATGGCGAATATCGCTACATCATCGACAATGTCATGGACCCGATGCACGGGACCTTCCTGCACAAGCAGTCGCACTCCATGTCCTTTGGTGAGACCGTTGCCGAATTCCAGGTGCGCGATACGCCCACTGGCTTCATCTTCGAGAAGACCGGCCAGAAGAACGTGAATTTCGACTGGACGGAATGGGGCGAGACCGGCGCCACCTGGCTGCGCCTGGAAATTCCCTATCCGAAGACCGGCGGCCCCGGTGGCAACTTCCACATCGTGGGCATGTGCACGCCGATCTCGCCGACCAAGACAGCCATTGTCTTCTGGCGCTGCCGCAAGGTCAGCGGATGGCAGCGCGACACCTGGCGCTTCCTCTACAAGAACCGCCTCGAAGCGCGCCACTGGCACGTGCTCGAACAGGATCGCTTGATGATCGAGGAATTCGAGCCCGACGCGAACCATCGCGAAATGCTCTACCAGCATGACATCGGTCTGGTGAAGGCTCGCAAGCTGATGCGCGCCAAGGCGGAAGCCCAGCTCAAGGCCCTGGCGGAAGCCGGGCCGGGGCGCGCGGCCTGATGGCACAGGGCTCAGGAGGCGAGATGACGAGGCGAAGGCTCGAGTTCAAAAACGTCACCAAGCGCTTCACCTCGCGCAAGGGCGACGTGGTGACAGCGGTCACCGGACTCGATTTCCATATCGATGACGGCGAAATCGTCTCCATCATCGGCCCCTCGGGCTGCGGCAAGAGCACGCTCCTCAACATGGGCTCCGGCCTCGACCCCGCCACCGAAGGCGAGGTCTATGTCGACGGCGAACTGGTGACCAAGCCCAATGCCCATGTCGCCTTCATGCTGCAGAAGGATCTGCTGCTGCCCTGGCGCACCATTCGGGAGAATGTGGAGTTCGGGCTCGAAGTTCAGCATCGTCCCAGCTCAGAACGGCGCGGCATCGCCCTTGATCTTTTGCGCAAGTGCCGCCTGAGCGACTTCGTCGATCATTATCCCCACCAGCTGTCCGGCGGCATGCGCCAGCGAGCTGCTCTTGCACGCACGCTTGCTGTCGATCCTGCCGTGCTGCTGATGGATGAGCCCTTCTCGGCTCTCGATGCGCAGACCAAGATGGTGCTGCAGCAGGATCTCGGGCGCACCCTTGCAGAAACGCGCAAGACAGCCTTGTTCGTGACCCACGATCTCGTCGAAGCGATCGCC
>CAISZN010000654.1 GCA_903889985.1 uncultured Hyphomicrobiales bacterium
CGGACGGTGGGAGAAGGACGTTGAAGCAGTCATCACGTCATCCTTGGTCAATCAGGGGCTGACTCGGCTTGCCTGACCCCCGGGTCTGGGTCAAGGCTGGGCCGCAATGGTAGCACCCTTGTCCCGAGGTCTCGTGATCGTCAGGGCCCTGCACAGGCTGGCGCGCTGGCTGCTGTGGCTCTGCGTGGGCCTTGCGGTCCTGTTCTTTGGCCTGCTTGCCCTGTGGCACTTCGAGCCGCCGGTCTCAACCCTCATGATGGCACGCTATGTGACCGCCCAGCCGGTCGACCGCCACTTTGTCTCCCTCTCACAGATCTCCCCCTCGCTCCAGGCAGCCGTAGTGACGTCGGAGGATGCCCGGTTCTGCCGTCACCGGGGCGTCGACTGGGGCGCCCTGCGAGAGGTCCTGTCGGACAGGGATGGCCCCTCCCGCGGAGCCTCGACCATCCCGATGCAGCTGGCCAAGAACCTGTTCCTCTGGCCCTCGCGCTCCGTGCTGCGCAAGGGTCTCGAAATCCCCATGGCACTGACCCTCGACCTGTTCTGGGACAAGCGCCGCATCCTTGAGGCCTATCTCAACATCGCCGAATGGGGTGATGGTGTTTTTGGCGCAGAGGCAGCCGCCCGACACTATTTCGGCAAGGCTGCGGCGGCCCTCAGCCCGGCCGAGGCGGCCCTGCTGGCCTCGGCCCTGCCCAACCCGATCCTGCGCAATCCGGCCAGACCGGGGGCAGGGCACAGGCGCCTCTCACAGCACCTGCAGGCGAAAATTGCCCATTCTGGCGATAATCTCGACTGCATCAGGACACGCTGAGGCGCAGCATTTTCGATGGTTTTTGCCGGAACGCCGGGACCTGCGATTCCCCACTGGCGTTCCCGGCGGAATTGCTGTAGTAGCCCGGCTTCGAATTCGCGCGCCGCCTCCGACAAGGCCCGGCCGCCATCTATCCGGAGAGTGACATGGCAGTTCCGAGACGTAAAACATCGCCGATGAAGCGCGGCTTCCGCCGCTCGGCGGATGCACTGGCTGCCCCGGCCTATGTGGAAGACAAGGACTCCGGCGAACTGCGCCGCCCCCACCACATCGACCTGAAGACCGGCATGTACAAGGGCCGCCAGGTCCTCACGGTCAAGTCGAAGGACTGAGCCTTTCCGCCCTGCGCGGTGACGGAGCCGGCCCCCTGGGCCGGCTTTTTGTCGTTCAGGCCCGGAATCGAAAGACCGCCGCCCGCTTGATCTCGGCATCTTCAAGGGCACGGCTCACCGCCACCTGATAGGCCGCAATCTCGACCAGCCGGTCGCGGGCCAGATAACTGCGGCCGGGATCGCCCACAAGGACCGTCGCGCCGCGACGGGCAAGCCCTTCGAGCCAGCTTGTCATGGCGCTGGCCATGTCGCGCTCGTAGGAAATATCGCCGGCGAGCACCACCTCCCAGCCCTCATCCAATCCGATCAGGCTGCCTGCCCGCACCTCCACGTCGACCCCATTGGCCAAGGCATTGATGGGAATCGCCTCCAGCGCGAACTCGTCGATCTCGTTGGCGATGACCCGGCTCGCCCCCGCCATGGCAGCAGCGATCGCGACAAGCCCGGAGCCCGAGGCAACATCGAGCACGCTGCGCCCTTTCACCACCTCGGGATGATCGAGCACGTAGCGGGCAAGGCCCTGACCGCCCGCCCAGGCAAAGGCCCAGAAGGGTGGCGGCAGGCCAATCTCGCCCAGATCATCCTCGGTCTTCTGCCAGAGTTCCGTCGCCTCATCGGCGAGATAGAGCTGGATTTCAGGTGCGTGCGGAACCGGCAGGAGACGCGTCTGCGCCCGGATGAAAGCTGGCCGGTCGAGGATCAGGCTCATCGGGCCAGCCAGGGTTCGGCCCAGCCAAGGCCCTCCACAGTATCTCCACGCGGGTTGTATTCGGCGCCCACATAGCCGCCCCAGCCCTGCGCCTCGAGGGCGGTGAAGACGCCGTCGAGACAGATTTCGCCTTCATCAGGTTCGTGGCGGCCCGGCACCGAGGCGATCTGCACATGGCCGATATGGGCGAAGTGGCGAGCAAGCCGGATGATCAGGTCACCTTCCATGATCTGCACA
>CAISZN010000655.1 GCA_903889985.1 uncultured Hyphomicrobiales bacterium
CCCATCGTTGCAGCCTTTCATCATCCTATTCTCGCAAGACCTCAATATTGGCCGATATCCTGCAGCTTTGCCAATGTCGGCCAGCGGACGAAGGTTGCCCGCGATCTTTCTCGAACCACCGCGGCCAAAAACAGCAAAGGCGGGCGTTGTCTGGCATGCGATGCGATCAGGATTTCTTGGCTTTTGCGCGTCCGACTGGCACGCCACTCAGGTGAGAATCCCCCTTGGCCGCGACCAGCGCCGCATGATCGCGTTCATTTTGATCGGCATAGGACATGGCAAAACGCGCAAGCGCATCATCAAAGACCTCGCCCCTGCCCAGATATCCGCTGATCATGGAGGGGTTTCCGGACCGGGCATGTGCGCGCGCCAGGGTCCGGCCGCACAGGCATGCATAGTCCTGAAGCGCGGCTGCTTCGCCGATGTCGGTGACTGTTCCCAGTCTGCGGTTCTTGAGCATCCGGACATAAAAAGCACGGCCCGAGGACTCGTCCTGGGTATGGCCGAGAAAGATATCCGTCGCGGCCTGCATCATGCGCTGGCCCTCAACCACACGGCGACCCTGATGACCCTTGTAGGCAAGCTTCGATCCCAGCCGCTCAAGAACCGATCTCTGCGCCTCCTTGATCTGAAGGAACAGCGGTTCACCATCGCCCGACATGAAAAGCCCAACGCAGGTGATCGTTCCGACGGATCCAACGCCGACCGCCTTGAAGGCAAAATCTGTCAGCTGATAGTGGTCGAAAAGACGTCGGCGCTCGGGGGATAATCCGGTGCGATATTGCCTGAAGAGATTGTGCACCTCGATGTTGAAGCCCGAATGAGGCTCCGAGCCAGGATGGAAGACCATCGGCGGATTGTCGAAGATGCGAACATCATCTCCGTGAACCAGGCGTGGAAAGTTATCGTCCGTATTCAGCCCTTTTCCCCGCGCCTTCGAAATGATGCTGGCGAGCTGCCGCCTCAGCTGCTTGTTGGCCAGCGACACGGCTTCCTGTTCGAGATCGATCCGGCTGTGCCAGGCCTGCAAAGGCGTGAGCTTCGCGAGGTCATAGATGTGCCGGCGGTAGGCCGCGACGGTCGAGGCCGCCGTCAGGCGCGCCAACTTCCGGCTTGCTCCGGAGTCAAGCACTGCAACGGCAACACTTGCCGCAAGGCGCTTGATGTCGACCGTGAAATCGATCCCCGGCAGGGTTTCATCAAAGTCGTTCACATCAAAAAGGATCCGGCCCTCCGGGGTGGCGAAGGCTCCAAAGTTCATCAGGTGACAGTCGCCGCTTGCCTGTACAGGAATCCCTGCGATCGGATGATGGGCGAGGTCTGTCGCCATGACCGCAGCCGCTCCGCGCAGGAAGGCGAAGGGACTGGCCATCATTCGCCTGTAACGCTCAGGGACCAGCGCAGAAACACGCTGCTGGTCACCCTCGGACAGGATGGCTACGGCATCGCGCGTGAGCTTTTTCTCGAACTGACCGTGCGCTTCCCGCGGGACCTTCTTGCGAAGCTTTTTTCCGGCGTCAAAACTTTGTTTCCGGGTCAGGAGACCTGCCATGTTTGAATCCTGAATCAGGGCACCCAGGGAGAGAGTGGTCTGCGGAAACTAACAAAAGCAGATGTGAATATCGAACGTTGATTGATAGCAGCCGAGCCCGGCCATATTGCCGCATCAAACCAACCAGAGCCGATCC
>CAISZN010000656.1 GCA_903889985.1 uncultured Hyphomicrobiales bacterium
GGCCTGCATGAGGTCAATACCGCTGTCAGCCGCATGGACCAGGTGACCCAGCAGAATGCCGCCATGGTCGAGGAGACCGCTGCGGCAAGCCTCAACCTGCGTCAGGAAGCCGATACCCTCATGCATCTCGTCAGCCGCTTCCAGGTCGGACGCGACGTGGCCTTGCGGACCCCGACGAAGTCTGCGCCAGCGCAGGCCTCTGCCAAGTCTGTTTCCGTCAAGCCGGCTGCGTCAGCTTCTCCGGCGACGCCCGCCAAGCCTGCTCATGCGACGGCCGCTCCGCTGCGGCCGGCACCCAAGCCGCTTCCCAAGCCGCTTCCCAAGCCGGCCGCCTCGCGAGCAGCATCCTCTGGCGGAAGTGCGGCGGTGGCCCGCAAGGCAGCGCCGAAGGCAGCCGAGGACGACTGGGAAGAGTTCTGAGATCAATCAAAGCCCCGCCCTCCCCGGTGGGGCTTTCTGCTTTGGTGCCTAGACCTGAAATCATCCTCAGCGTTTCAGGCGGATCGCCTCGCGCGTCTTCTGCAGGATCTCTGGCGGGCTTGCGTAGATCCTTGCCAGCATGGCCTGCAGGTCCTCGCCGCTGATGGGGCTGACTTTGAGAGTCATCTTCAAGGCTTCAGCCAGCAGCTCCGGATCTTTCCAGGTCTCCATGAAGGCCCGGCGCAGGGCCTCAACGCGTTCCCTTGGCACTTCGGGTGCGACGAAATAGGGGCGCCCGAAAGTCTCCTGGGCGTAGACGATCTCGAGGATGCGCTTCTGCTCGTCCGTCGTCGCGAAGTCGCCACTGCGCGGCACGCCGAGCTTGTCCATGTCAGGATGTCCCTTGATGCGCTCCTGCACGAGCAGGGTCACCGCGCCGGTCGTCATCAGGTCCTTGTACTGGGTGAGCATGCTCGACCAGCCCATGCCGCACTGGCCGTGCACCTCGCCCTTCTCCATGGCCATGGTCATCTCGCGGCTGCCCGGATAGCCAAAGACCACCCTGAACTTCGTGCCGAGCACATTGTTCATGAGGATCGGCAGGTAGCCGGTCGAGCCTGTCTCGGCCGTGCCGCCCATTACCAGTTCCGTCTTGAATGTTTCTGAGAAGGTTCTGGCAGGTGCATCCTTGCGGGTGATGCAGAGGAAAGCATCCTCGTTGCCGCTGCCGAGATAGTTGAGCTTCATGGGATCGTAGCGAAGCTGCGCGAGATCCTCGAAGACGCCCGCGAGCGGCTGGGTCGAGAATGGCGCGCCAATCACAGTCCCGTCCTTCGGCGCCACATTGGCGACATAGCTCGCCATGGTGTTGCTGGCGGCACCCGGCATGTTGGTCACGACAACATTGGGATTGCCTGGTACGTGCTTGCCCAGATAACGCCCCAGCATGCGCGCATAAGTGTCGTAGCCGCCGCCTGCAGAGGTGCCCACAAGGATGCTGATGGTCTTGCCCCGCCAGAAGGGGGCGAGATCCTGAGCCTGCGCAACGGCTGATGTCAGGCCAAGGCACAAGGCAAGCGCAAGGCAGCGCAGCTGTCCCCGCATGGTGGCGTCCTCCCGAAATTTGCTTCCGGCGTTGCTGCCGGTTGGGAGAAGCCTAGTCGTGCATTAGCGACCGCGCAAACCAGGGACCGCGCGGCTCATGCTGTGCAGGGGGATGCGGGTGATGACGCCCGCTGCCTGCTTCAGTTGGTGAGATCTTCGTCGCTGAGGACACGGAAGGCTGTATTGTCCGGTGCGGCGGGCTTTGCTGTCGTTGCAGTCACTGCGGGCTTTGCCGGTGCGCGCGCAACCTTTGACGTGGTCTTGGGCGCAGTTGCAGCTGCGGCGACAGGAGTCGGTGCGCCATCAATCCGTTGCAGCTCGCGCCAGGTGTTCGACTGGGCAATCATCTGGCGGATGGAGGTGACATTGGCGGCGGCCTGGTCGTGCGGCAGGTCCTTCTGTGCCTGTTCCTCGGCTTCCTTGAACTTGCCTTCGAGCGAGAGGACGAGGGCGAGGTTTTGTCGCACGCGGGTGTCGGCACGCGGATCGGCGGCGGCACGGCGCAGGGTGTCTTCGGCCTGCGGCAGCTGCTTGGTCAGGGCATAGGACAGGCCGAGGTTCGACAGAACGGAAGGCTCGTTGGGCGCAATCTTCAGGGCGGCGCGATACAGCTCCTGCGCATTGGCGTGATCGCCAAGCTGGTCGGCAACC
>CAISZN010000657.1 GCA_903889985.1 uncultured Hyphomicrobiales bacterium
CATTCCGGCCTGACTGCAGAGGAGGCGATTGTTCAGGCCTGTCACCTGCGCTTCCGCCCGATCATGATGACGACGCTGGCGGCCCTCTTCGGTGCCTTGCCATTGGCCCTTGCCTCAAGCACGGGCAGCGAGTTGCGCATTCCGCTCGGCGTGACCATCGTCGGTGGCCTGCTGCTCAGCCAGCTGCTGACGCTTTACACCACGCCAGTGATCTATCTAGCAGTCGAAAACCTGCGTCTCCGGCTTGGTGGTTTACCACTGCGCATGGCGGATGAAGCGACGGAGGCGGCTGAATGAACGGCTTTTCAGCCCTGTTCATCCGCCGTCCGGTCGGCACCACGCTGATCTCCATCGGCCTCATGCTGGCGGGACTCGTGGCCTATATCTTCCTGCCAGTTGCGAGCCTTCCCAATGTGGAATTTCCGACGATCAGCGTCACGGCAAACCGGCCGGGAGCTGATCCCTCAACCATGGCTGCAAGCGTTGCAGCTCCCCTCGAACGGGTGCTGGGCAGTATCTCCGGCGTCACCGAGATCACGAGTTGGAGTGCGCTTGGAAACACCAATATTACCATTCAGTTCGATCTCAGCCGTAACATCGATTCTGCGGCACGTGACGTACAGGCGGCGCTGAACGCCGCGGTCTCGGACCTCCCCGGCGACATGCCCGCCCTGCCACGTTTTCGCAAGGCCAATCCAAGTGCCCAGCCAGTGCTCATTCTGGCGCTCACCTCCGACACGCTGGCGCCAGATGCCGTCTATGATGTCGCCGACACGATTATTTCCCAGCGCATTTCGCAGGTGAATGGCGTTGCTCAGGTGCAGGTCAACGGGGCCGAGCAGCCCGCCATCCGGATACGTTTCGATCCGGCACGATTGGCTGCCATGGGCCTTGGTATGGATGCTGTGCGCGCCACACTGGTCAATGCCAATACTTTTTCACCAATCGGCGCCTTCGATGGCGATGAGCGCATGGTGGCCATTGCGACCAGCGGCCAGCTGGCCGGGCTGGATGACTACCGCAACATCATTGTGCGAACCGGTAATGGTTCTGTCGTGCGGCTGGGAGACGTGGCCGAGGTCATGCGCGGTGTGCGCAACACGCGGGCGGCCGGGTGGTACAACGGCAAGCCTGCGGTGCTGGTTCAGGTCACGAAACAGCCCGAGGCCAATGTCATCCAGACGGTTGATGGCGTAAAGGCCATCCTGCCGGATATTCGGCGTTGGATTCCTGCAGGCGTCGAATTCAACGTGATGTCCGATCGCACCATCACGATCCGGGCCTCCGTAGCCGACCTGCAGTATACGCTCGCCATCTCCATCGCCCTCGTGATGATGGTGGTTTTCCTGTTTCTGCGCAGGTCAGCGCCGACCCTGGCAGCAGGCGTCACCGTGCCGCTGTCGCTGGCGGGCACCTTCGTCTGCATGTGGGCCGCCGGGTTCACCCTCGATAATCTCTCGCTCATGGCAGTCGTGATTTCGGTCGGCTTCGTGGTCGACGATGCCATTGTCATGATTGAAAATGTGCATCGGAACATGGAAGCCGGCATGGGCCGCATGGAAGCGGCGTTGGCAGGTGCCCGGCAGATCGGCTTCACGGTCGTGTCGATCAGCCTGTCCCTGATTGCCGCGTTCATCCCGATGCTGTTCATGCCCGGCATCATGGGTCGCATGTTCCGTGAATTTTCGCTGACCATTACCTTCGCCATCCTTGTGTCGACCTTCGTCTCGCTCAGCGTTACGCCGATGATTTGCGGACGTTACATGAAGGCGGACGATGACAAGCCTAGCCGCTTCGATCGCATCGTTGAAGGTGCTCTGTCAGCACTGCGAAATGGCTATGCCAAGACACTGGTGCCAACGCTTGCGCGGCCGGGCCTGTCAGTGCTGGCGGTTCTGCTGACGGTTGGTCTCACGATCCATCTCTTCCGTATCCTGCCAAAGGGAACCGTGCCTCAGGACGACATCGGCCTGCTCTTTGGGTGGACGGAAGCAGCACCCGATGTTTCCTTCCCGGCGATGCAGGCCCTCCAGCAGAAGGCCACCGACATTATTGTGGCGGACAAGGCAATTGCCTCGACGGCTTCCTTCGTCGGCGGCGGCTGGTCGATCAACAATGGTCGCATGTTCATTAGCCTCAAGCCACTTGCAGAGCGGGGAGGGGAGACGAGCCAGCAGGTGATCAGCCGCCTGCGCGAGCCGCTCAGCAATCTTCCCGGCATGAGGGTCTATCTGACGCCAGTCCAGGATGTTCGGGTCGGGGGGCGGCAGGGGCGCTCGAACTTCCAGTTTACCCTCTGGGGCGCCAGTGCAGAGGAGATCGACCTCTGGAGCCAGAAGACACTCGATATCCTGCGGCCGCTCCCGCAAATCGTCGATGTGTCGAGCGACCGCGAGAGGGAGGGACTGCAGGCGCAGGTGAACGTCGATCGTGCTGCGGCGTCGCGCCTGGGAGTCGCCATGGCGGATATCGATGCCGTCTTGTCGAATGCCTACAGCCAGCGTCAGGTCTCGACCATCTACGGTGATCGGAATCAATACAAGGTTGTGATTGAAGTTCCTGCGGAGCGGCAGAACGATCCGGCAGATCTTTCCGAACTCTACGTGCCTGGGGCCAACGGGACGCAGGTTCCGCTCTCGGCACTGGCCAAAGTCGAGCGGACAGTGGCGCCCCTGACCGTCAATCATACCGGCCAGTTTGCGTCTGCCACCATCAGCTACACAAATGCGCCGAATGTGGCCGCTGACGATGCCAATGCTGCCCTGCAGGCTGCGGTGCTGGGCCTGCATCTGCCCGATACGGTCCATGCGGATTTTTCCGGTGATGCAAAGGCGCTGGCTGATACGTCGAACAGTCAGGCGCTGCTCATCTTTGCGGCCCTCATCTCGGTCTATATTATTCTCGGCATTCTCTATGAAAGCCTCGTGCATCCCCTGACCATCGTTTCGACTCTTCCCTCGGCGGGGCTTGGCGCGTTGCTGGCCCTGGCAGCCTTTAACATGGAGCTGACGCTGGTTGCCTTCATTGGCATCATCTTGCTGATCGGAATCGTAAAGAAAAATGGCATCATGCTTGTCGATTTTGCGATCGCAGCCGAGCGGGCGCAGGGGCTCGCTCCGCGTGACGCCATCTACAAGGCCTGCATCGAGCGGTTTCGCCCGATCCTGATGACGACCCTGGCAGCAGCCTGTGGCGCAATCCCGCTCCTGCTGGCGCAGGGGGCTGGCACTGAATTGCGCCGGCCGCTTGGGGTGACGATCATCGGCGGGCTCGTCCTGTCCCAGTTCCTGACCCTTTACACGACGCCGGTCATCTACCTGCTGATGAGCCGCTTCGTGCGCAAGGATCGCGAAAGCTCCCTACAGAAGGTGGGTCTCGCAGCGCCAGCGGAGTGATCTCTTCAGCTTGCCGGCCCGTAACGATCCCGGAAATGCAACCATTCCGGGTTTCGTCGGGGTGGCTAAGTTAAGGGGCAACCCGTTCATATTGTTACGTTTCAGGTTGAAACGTGATCCCGGCAGGCCCCGATTGTTGCTGACCGGGGGTGCCCAAGCCTGCCGGACATGTGGTAAGTGTCCCGGCCCATGCTGTGGTGCAGCATGCTATAGCGGTGACTCATGCGACGCTTGTTTATCTTCTCCTTCGTATTCATTTTGCTGGCGGGTCTCGCCGGTGGGCTTGGTTATTTCCAGTTCATCGTGAAGCCCGCCATGATCAAGGGCTTCATCTCTGCGGCGCCACAGCCGGTCGCAACAGTCGCTGCCGTCAAGTCGCAATCGGAGACCTGGCTGCCGCGCCTGCCGTCCATCGGCACCTTCCGGGCAACCCGTGGGATCGATATTGCCCCGCAGATTGCCGGCGTGATCCGTGCCCTGCACTTCGAATCAGGCCAGAATGTCGTGGCTGGCACGCTGCTCGTCGAGCTTGATGACAATGTCGAGCAGGCCGACCTCAACAACAATCAGGCGACGCTCAAGAATGCAGACCTGGCACTTGAGCGCCAGCGCCAGCTCATCACAGGCGGCGCGACTGCAAAGGCCAGCCTGGATCTGGCTCAGGCCCAGCGCGATTCCGCCGCGGCTGCCGTGGATCGTTCCAAGGCGCTGATCGCCCAGAAGGCGCTTGTGGCGCCTTTCGCCGGTCGGCTAGGCCTGCGCAAGATCGACGCGGGTCAATATGTGTCTCCGGGTGCGAGCATTGCGACCCTGCAACAGCTCGATCCGATCTTTGTTGATTTCCCGATCCCTGAGCAGCAGCTTGCCAATCTGGCCATCGGCCAGCAGATCGAGGTGGCCGTCGACCCCTATCCGGGAAAGACCTTCCGGGGCAAAATCGCTTCCATCGACGCGCGCGTCAGCGCTGATACCCGCAACGTACTCGTCCGCGGGGAAATCGAGAACAAGGAGAGCCAGCTGCTTCCTGGCATGTTCGCCAATGTGGGCGTTCTTGCTGGCAAGTCGGATGAGGTTGTCACGCTTCCCCGCACGGCAGTGAGCTTCTCGCTTTATGGCGATAGCGTCTTCGTGGCGACGCCAGCGGCTCCGCCCGCCGGCAGCGCCCAGGCAGCAACGCCGGGGGACCAGATTTTCACGGTCGAACGTCGTGTCGTGAAGGTTGGCGACACCCGTGACGAGCGAGTGGCCATTCTCGATGGCCTCAAGCCGGGTGAGACGGTCATCAGTGAAGGGCAGATCAAGCTCTTCCCGGGTTCGCGCGTTCGCATTGACGACAAGGGCGGGCTGCCAGCTGCTCCGCGGCCCCGGGCGAAGGAATAGGCTGCCATGTCAGGCTTTACCGACATCCTCATCCGTCGGCCGGTTCTGGCTTCGGTGGTCAGCCTCCTGCTGCTGCTCGTGGGCCTGCAGTCTGGTTTCAAGCTGCAAATCCGCCAGTATCCTGAACTGTCTCAGACGACGGTCATCATCACGACGTCCTATCCGGGCGCCAATGCCGATCTCATCAAGGGCTTTGTCACCACGCCCCTTGAGCAGGCGGTGGCGAGCACCGAGGGCATCGACACGATCGTTTCGAACTCCCAGCAGAACACCTCGACCATCACGCTCTATCTGCGCCTCAACGCCAATCCTGACCGGGCGATGACGGACGTCCTGTCGAAGATCCAGCAGGTGAAGAGCACACTGCCGCGCGAGGCGCAGGACCCCGTCGTTCTCAAGAAGACGGGTCAGGGCTTCGCGCTCATGTATCTGTCGTTCAACTCCGCCACGATGACGGCCTCGCAGATCACGGACTATATGACCCGTGTCGTGCAGCCTGGCCTGCAGACCCTTGATGGCGTGGGTGATGCCCAGATTCTCGGTGGCCAGACCTTTGCCATGCGCATCTGGCTCGATCCGGACAAGATGGCGGCGCGTGGTGTAACGCCAGCTGATGTGCGCAATGCGCTCACCGCCAACAACTTCACCACGGCCGCCGGTCAGATCAAGAGTGACTGGACGCAGACCAGCATCAATGCCGAGACCTCGCTCGACAGCGCAGAAGCCTTCGCCCAGCTGGTGGTCGCAACCCGCGGGGATTCGCTGATTCGTCTGGGGAATATTGCCAAAGTCGAGCTGGGTCCCCAGAGTGTCGACAGTTCTTCGGTGTTCGATGGACTGAAGGCCGTGTTCATCGGTGTCTACGCGACGCCATCGGCCAATCCGCTGACGGTCATCGACAATGTGCGCAAGGCCTTCCCGAGCCTGAAGGCCAATCTGCCTGCGGGTCTTGATGCGGCCATCGCTTATGACGCGACGGAATTCATTCGCGCCTCAATCTCCGAGGTTGCCAAGACCCTGGGCGAGGCTGCCCTCATCGTCGTCGTGGTGATCTTCCTGTTCCTCGGTAATCTGCGCTCGACGCTGATCCCCATCGTGACCATCCCGCTGTCGCTGATCGGCGTGATGATCATGCTGCTGGCGCTTGGCTATTCGATCAACCTGCTGACGCTGCTTGCCCTGGTGCTCGCCATCGGCCTTGTGGTCGATGATGCGATCGTCGTGGTGGAAAACATCTACCGGCATATCGAGGAGGGGATGACGCCCTTCGAGGGATCGCTCAAGGGCGCCCGCGAAATCGCCGGGCCGGTTATTTCCATGACGATCACGCTGGCGGCGGTCTACGCGCCGATTGGCTTTGTTTCGGGCATTACCGGCGCGCTGTTTCGTGAGTTCGCCTTTACCCTGGCTGGTGCCGTTTTCGTGTCGGGGCTCGTGGCGTTGACCCTGTCTCCCATGATGTGCTCCAAGCTCCTGAAAGCCCATCAGGGCGAGAAGGAAGGGCGCTTCGCCAAGTTCCTCGACCGGCTGTTTGAGCGGCTCCGGGTGCGCTATGAACGCCGCCTGCACAAGACCTTGAATTTCAGGGCGATGACAGTGCTGATTCTCGCAGGTGTGCTGGTCCTGACCGGCATCATGTACACGACGACGCCGCGAGAGCTGGCGCCGGAAGAGGATCAGGGCTTCATCCTGAGTCTCGTGAAGACTCCGCAATATGCCAACCTCGACTATCTCGAGGCCACCACGGATGCACTCAACAAGAGCATCGACGAAATTCCCGAGAAGAGCCATGTCTTTGCGATCAACGGGTCGCTGGGTGTCCATCAGGCCTTCTTCGGCATCATCCTGAAGCCTTGGGACGAGCGTGCAGGCAACCACAAGAAGGTGCTTGCAGCGCTGCAGCCCAAGCTCGCCCAGAGCACGGGCAGCCAGGCATTGGCCTTCGCACCACCGGCCCTCCCGGGCTCGACGGGCGGTCCTCCGATGCAGTTCGTCATCCGCACTACAGGCGATTACCAGCGCCTCGCCGGCGTGCTCGACGAAATCCAGAAGGCAGCCCAGCAGAGCGGGCTATTCATCTTCACCGATGGCGACCTGAAATTCGACACGCCGCAATTCGAACTGAAGATCGATGCTGCCAAGGCCAATCGCCTGGGCATCAGCATGTCGGATGTGGGCTCGTCACTGGCGACCCTGCTCGGCGGCAATTATGTCAATCGCTTCAGCCTCTATGGCCGCAGCTATCAGGTCATTCCCCAGGTTCCCCGCGACTTTCGCCTCACGGCGGACTGGCTCACGCGCTATCAGGTCCGCACGGGCACAGGAGATCTGGTGCCGCTGTCGACCATCGCGAGCGTGAACCAGACCGTGCAGCCCAATGCGCTGACCAGCTTCCAGCAGCTGAACTCGGCGACCCTGTCTGGTGTGCCCTTCCCGGGCCGGACGATTGGCGAGACGATTGATTTCCTGACCGCCAAGGCCAAGGAAATCTTCCCGGAAGGCTATACCTATGACTTCCAGGGAGATGCCCGCCAATATGTGCAGGAAGGCAATACGCTGGCCGTTACCTTCCTGTTCGCGCTGATCGTCATCTTCCTTGTGCTGGCAGCGCAGTTCGAGAGCTTCCGCGATCCCTTCATCATCCTGATTGCCTTGCCGACCTCCATGTTCGGCGCGTTATTGCCTCTCAATGTGCTCGGCATCATGGGGGCGGGCTCGATCAACATCTACACCCAGATCGGCCTTGTCACCCTGATCGGGCTCATTTCCAAGCATGGCATCCTGATGGTGGAATTCGCCAACCGGATGCAGGAAGAGCAGGGCATGGGCCGCCGCGAGGCGATCGAGCATGCTGCGGGCGTGCGCCTGCGTCCGATCCTGATGACCACCGCCGCCATGGTGGTTGGCATGATCCCGCTCATCATGGCCCATGGTGCAGGTGCTCGTAGCCGTTTCGACATTGGCCTCGTCATTGCAGCGGGCATGGCAATCGGTACGCTCTTCACGCTCTTCGTGACGCCTGCGATCTACACCTTTGTGGCCCGCGATCATGCCCGCGAGAAGCTGGCGAAGGCCGGGCCGGTGCATGGGGTTGTGCCCCGGCAGGAGCCCGCGGCGGCCGAATGAGGCCGGGCGGGCAGCCCCGCATGGACAGGAGCCGGCCGGCGGGTTAAGTCCGCTCGGCCGTCCTCAGGTTCCTATCGGCCAGTCCCGGACCAGAAATGACTTCCAACGATCCCGTCGCCCGGCGGCGAACCTTCGCCATCATTTCCCACCCCGATGCGGGTAAGACCACGCTGACCGAAAAGCTGCTGCTCTTCGGTGGCGCGATCCAGCTTGCCGGTGAGGTGCGCGCCAAAGCCAACCGCCGACAGACCAGGTCCGACTGGATGGGCATCGAGCGAGAGCGCGGCATCTCCGTCGTGACCTCGGTGATGACCTTCGAATATGGAGACTGCGT
This sequence comes from uncultured Hyphomicrobiales bacterium, assembly GCA_903889985.1. Taxonomy (GTDB): domain Bacteria; phylum Pseudomonadota; class Alphaproteobacteria; order Rhizobiales; family Beijerinckiaceae; genus Terripilifer. The sequence goes on from CAISZN010000657.1 coordinate 8,236, forward strand.
CTTCAACCTGCTCGACACGCCGGGCCATGAAGACTTCTCCGAGGACACCTACCGGACACTGACGGCGGTTGATTCCGCGATCATGGTCATCGACGCGGCCAAGGGTATCGAGGCGCGCACGCGCAAGCTGTTCGAGGTCTGCCGCCTCCGCGACATCCCGATCGTGACCTTCATCAACAAGCTTGACCGTGAAGCCCGCGACCCCTTCGACCTGCTCGACGAGATCGAGAAGACGCTTGCCCTCGATACGGCACCGGTCACATGGCCCATTGGTCGCGGCAGAACCTTTGCTGGCACCTATGACCTGCGCCGCAGTCTTGTCCGCCCCATCGACACGGATGCGCCGCTCAGGCCGGTGAACGGGCCAGAGGATCCTTCCATCGCCGCGCTTCTGCCTGAGCATGAGCGTGCGGCCTTCCAGGAGGAACTGTCGCTGGCGGTCGAGGCCTGCAAGCCTTTCGATCAGGAGGCCTTCCGTGAAGGCCACCTGACGCCGGTCTATTTCGGCAGTGCGCTGCGCACCTTCGGCGTGCAGGACCTCATCGACGGGCTTGCTGAATTTGCGCCGCCGCCCCGCGGCCAGGATTCTGCCACGCGCCGGGTCGAGCCGCGCGAGCCGAAGATGACGGGCTTCGTCTTCAAGATCCAGGCGAACATGGATCCCAACCACCGC
>CAISZN010000658.1 GCA_903889985.1 uncultured Hyphomicrobiales bacterium
AGCATCTGCGAGGCGCCGGTCTCGTCGATCACGTCGATCGCCTTGTCGGGCAGCTTGCGATCATGGATGTAGCGGGCCGACAGCTCGACCGCGGCCTTCACTGCCTCGTTGGTGTAGCGGATCTTGTGGAACTCCTCGAAATAGGGCTTCAGGCCCTTCAGGATTTCCACCGCATCCGGCACCGACGGCTCGTTGACGTCGATCTTCTGGAAGCGACGCACCAGCGCGCGATCCTTCTCGAAATACTGGCGGTATTCCTTGTAGGTGGTCGAGCCGATGCAACGCAGGCTGCCCTGCGCGAGTGCAGGCTTCAAAAGGTTCGACGCATCCATGGCGCCGCCTGAGGTGGCACCCGCACCGATCACGGTATGGATCTCATCGATGAAGAGGATCGCGCTCTTGTGCTGCTCGATCTCCTTCATGACCTGCTTCAGGCGCTCTTCGAAGTCACCGCGATAACGCGTGCCAGCGAGCAGCGTGCCCATGTCGAGGGCAAACACCGTCGCGTTGGCGAGCACTTCAGGCACTTCGCCCTTGATGATCTTGCGGGCAAGGCCTTCGGCAATGGCGGTCTTGCCGACGCCAGGATCGCCCACGAGCAGAGGATTGTTCTTTTGGCGGCGGCACAGCACCTGGATCGTGCGCTGAACTTCCGACTCGCGCCCGATCAGCGGATCGATGCGTCCGTCCCGCGCCTTGCGGTTGAGATTGACGCAATAGGCTTCGAGCGCGCTGTCCTTCTTCTTGCCATCGGCAGCGGCCTCGCGCTGCTCGCGGCCCTCGCCACGGCCCTCGGGCTCCTCCTCGGAGCCACGCGGAGACTTGGTGGAGTCGGACATGCCCGGCCGCTTGGCGATGCCATGGCTGATGTAGTTCACCGCGTCATAGCGCGTCATATCCTGCTCCTGCAGGAAGTAGGCGGCATGACTCTCGCGCTCGGCAAAGATGGCGACGAGCACATTGGCGCCGGTCACTTCCTCGCGACCGGACGACTGCACATGGATCACCGCGCGCTGGATGACGCGCTGGAAGCCGGCAGTCGGCTTGGCGTCCTCGCGGCCATCGGTGACGAGGTTCTCGAGTTCGTGGTCAATATATTCGACCAGGTTCTTCTTCAGCACCTCAAGATCAACCGAGCAGGCACGCAGGACTGCAGCCGCATCGGTGTCCTCAAGGAGGCTGAGCAGAAGGTGCTCAAGCGTCGCATATTCATGACGGCGCTCGTTGGCGACTGCCAGGGCGCGATGAAGAGATTGTTCAAGATTGCGTGAGAAGGACGGCATATCAGCGCTCACCCTTTGCGGTCGGGTTGAAATGGCAGAGGCTCTTGGCAATGGCGCGGATTGATCCGGCGACCACCAGGTCCCTCACTTGGATGCGGACGTCCACGGCCGGTCGGCCCGTGGTCACTTGGCGCATGATACGCATGCGCTTCCCCAGATTTGCCTTGCGTCCATTCTGACTTACGCAGCTGCCCATGCTGCGGATTTCAGACCCGGGACCTTTCGTCGCGTACTCGTCGATGGTTCGGTTCACTTCTTCTCCATAATGCACTGAAGCGGATGCTGGTGCTTGCGTGCGTAGTCCATGACTTGCGTCACCTTGGTTTCAGCTACTTCGTAGGTGAACACCCCACATTCACCGACACCGTGCTGGTGGACATGCAACATGATCCGTGTCGCTTCTTCCGGACCCTTGTTGAAATATTTCTTGAGCACGCTCACCACGAATTCCATCGGCGTATAATCGTCATTCAACAGCAAGACGCGGTACATGCTGGGCTTTCGCGTCTGCGTCCGTGTTCGGGTGATGACGGCTGTACTGTTGCCAGGACCATTGCCGTTCTCCCCGCCACCCCGGCGCGGTTCACGTGCAGCAAAAATCCTGCCAGCCCCTGTCGAAGAAACTGACACGAAGGCTCCTTCACCTCGCTCCTTGAAGGTGGGGGGAAATCCGCCGCTCACGTTTGCCATGTCCCGCTTCATCAGCCCCAGTCATCAACAGCATCGCCCGCAGAGCGGGCCCGAATCCTGAGACGCGCCACCGGGACGCGCCCACGCCCTTAATCTATGGGCCCTGTGGCCGCTTCGCCAGAGGCTAGGTGAAGCTTGTCACCACCCGTTCAGCAGGATTGACCAAAAACAAAAGGGCCCGGCGCTGGCGCCGAGCCCTTGAAATCTCATGCAAGCCGTTGGAACGGCAGGCTTGTGCCTTACTTGGCGGCCGACTGGACCTTGGCAAAAGCCTCTTCCATCGGCTTGAAGGCTTCCTTCGCCAGCGAGGTATAAAGCTCGCCGATCTTGGTCGCCTGGGCCACGAGACCCTCATAGGAGGTCTTGGCGAATTCGGTGTTGATCTCGATCGCCTTGTCGAGGGTCTTCACGCCGAGCAGCTTCTCGACGAGGGTCGAGGAGGCCTCGAAGGACTTCTTGGTGTAGTCCGAGGCTTCCGTAGCGATCTGCTGGAGACCCTTGGACAGGGCGCTCGCCGAAGCGGTGGCGGCTTCCATCTGCTCTTTGCTCATCTGCTGCAGGTCTTCAATCTTCTTGAACATGGTGTGGCCCTCGATACATAATTTGTTGTCGCGGCCTCCGACGCATGTGTCATGCCCGACCGCTTCCGACGATGCGAATATGTGCACTGCACCATTTCCTGTCAAGTGTTATTTTGCAGTGCACAAATTTGCCAAGGCAACCCTGGCAGGCGACCGCAGCCCAATTCATTTGCTGCCAAATTGCCATTAATCGTCGCGGGTTAACTCCTGCGTAACCGCAATCTCCTACGGTTCTCTTCTGTGTCGTAACGGCCACTCCCCCGGGTGGTCGGTGGAATATCAGATTGAGGTCCGGGATGTCGCAGGGTCGAGTTGGCCTCCGTAGCCGCTTATTGAATTCCTCGCTTTTGCTGGCTGGAGTTCTGTTCAGTGCCTCCATTCTGGATGCCGGGTCAGCCGAGGCGCGCACGCGTCACAGGCACCATTCCAGCGGTCGGGTATCGCGGGCGGTTGCGCCCTATTCTCCCGCCTATTCAGCCATGGTGGTCGATGCCAATACGGGCCGCGTCCTCCATGCCAAGAATGAAAACGAGCCTCGCCATCCGGCGTCCGTGACCAAGGTCATGACCCTCTACATGCTGTTTGAGCAGCTGGAGAAGGGGAAGATGCAGCTCGACAGCGAGATTCCGATTTCGGCCCATGCAGCCTCCATGGCGCCTTCAAAGCTTGGCCTGCGGCCTGGCTCCACCATCGAGGTCGAGGATGCCATCAAGGCCGTCGTCACCAAGTCGGCCAATGACATCGCGGCGGCTATCGCCGAGGCCATTGGCGGCAGTGAGGATCATTTTGCCGAGATGATGACCGCCAAGGCCCATTCGCTGGGCATGACGCGCACCCATTACGCCAATGCCTCTGGTCTGCCCGACCCGGAACAGATCACCACGGCCCGCGACCTGACGATCCTTGGCCGCGCCATTCAGGACCGCTTCCCGCGCTACTACCCCTACTTCTCGACCCATGTGTTCAATTATCATGGCCAGTCGATGCGCAACCACAACCATCTCCTCGGCAAGGTCGAGGGCATGGACGGCATCAAGACCGGATATACCCGGGCCTCGGGCTTCAACCTGCTGACTTCGGTCAAGCGCGGCAACAAGCGCATCGTATCCGTGGTTCTGGGCGGGCCTTCGCTTGCGGTCCGTGATCGCATCATGGCCGACCTGATCGAGGACAATCTCGACGGCGCATCGACGATCCGCACCGCAGCCGCCATCACCGAGAGCAACCCGGCGATCGCCGAAGCCCCTCGCCCGGTAGCTGCCATCGAGCGCGTCGAGCGCCCGGCTCCTCGCGAGGTCGCAAGCAACGACATGGTGGCGCCCAAGCCAATCCCGGTTGCCGTTGCACCTGCGCCCACTCCCGTCGTTGAAAAGCCCCGTCCGGCCGTCATCGCCAGCGTGACCCGCCCATCGGCAGATGATCGCACGGCCAGCATTCCCGAGCGCCGCACCGTCCTCGACGGTTCGACCCGCGCGGTCACCGCCTCAGCCGCCACGACGCCCAGCAACGGCGGAATGCGCTGGATGTCGGGCCCGTCCTCCGCCACTGCC